>NZ_JBHFOM010000047.1:0-36739 GCF_053543955.1 Colwellia sp. E150_009 | reverse complement strand
GCAAACTGATAACATCACAAAATTGAAGAAATATAGAGTAACTATGTTTAATCAATTTTCCTTGTTCTAAGCTCGCTAATGAAGCTCTGAGTTGGGAAGAAATTTAATCAAATTGGTATAAACACACTGCTATGAGTAATTAGTTGATATTGTCATTTTCTGGCGGGGTTAACATCAGCTGTTGATAAACTAAACCTGCTTGTGTGCGGTTATAAACGCCCAACTGAAGTAAAATAGCCGAAACGTGTTTTTTCACAGTATTTTCTTTAATATCTAAAATACCCGCAATTTGTTTATTTAACTGACCATCAGCAACCAATGATAAAACCGTATATTGTTGTGGCGTTAATTGCGCGAGTTGCTGTGCTAATTTTTTATGTTCTTGTGCTAGTTCACTGTCACGATTAACAGGCATATTAGCGGGTAACCATGTTTCACCACCAAGCACTGTATTAATTGCTTGAGCAATGGTAGCTAAATCCACAGATTTAGGAATAAAAGCAGCAGCACCAAAGTTAATGGCTTTTTGCATAATGTCAGGGTTTTCATCAGAAGACACCATAATAACAATGAGATCTGAATGATTATTTTGTAACTGAGTTAAGCCTGTAAAACCATCATTACCTGGCATATGTAAATCTAAAAAAACAATTTCTAGCTCGGGTGAATGTTCAATCACTGCAAGTAAATCATCAAAGCTTGATGCTTCTTTAATTTTTGCCTCTGGCATGCAATCAAATACCGCTTGTTTTAACGCAGTACGAAATAACGGATGATCATCGGCAATTGCCACTTTAGCTTGATTCATACAATACCTTTTAGATAAATTTATTTTGCTATTATCAAAAAAAGAGCCAGTAAAAACCAGCTCTTTCTTATATTTAAACCCTGTTAATCGTAGGTATTATTTCGGTATTAAGTTAAACCGAGCTCAGATTAATTTAATACCATTATTAGAAGCGATAACCCACAGTTAAATGTGCAGTTCTCGGGTCATTAAAATAACCAATTAGGGTTGTGTCACCACCTAGCCCAGGAAGATAAGTACCGTCTTCATTCTGGGCTGCAAAATTATAACCACCCACCATGGCTTCTTCATCGGTTAAGTTTTTCAAGTGAATGCCGCCATACCAGTTACCTTCAACACTTTCCCAAGTAACACTCGCGTTAAGCGTACCATAGCCATCTTGAACCAATAAATCACTATCTTCAAATAATAAGTAGTCATCACGATAGTAATAACCCCCAGTGAAAACAAAGTATCCCATGTCTGTATCCATAGTATAATTTGCCGCTAAGTTCATAGTGTAATCTGGCGTGTTTGATAAACCAACAAGTGGCGCTGCAATGGTTGGATCATCTTCAATTTCTCCATCTAAATAACCAATTGAAAAATCAATTCTTAAGTTCTCTGTGGTTGCCCACGTTACTTCAGCCTCAATCCCTTTAACCGTAGAGCCTTTGATATTACCTAAGTTTTGGTTTAATACAGAGAAATCATCTGGGTCAGGTGTTACAGTAATATATTGGCGATCTTTGTGATCTAAAGAAAATAGAGTCACATTAGTACGCACAGCATCATTCCAATCTTTTTTGAGACCTAACTCAATTGAATCAACTACTTCTGGATTAGCTGCTTTTTCATATTCAGTGGCACGTGGGTTATACGTTCCTGATTTAAAGCCTTGCGAATAACTTGCAAAGATCATGGTATCCGCATCAAGTTGATATTCCAAGCCAACTCTTGGTGTAAATCGTGACCATTCTTTCTTTTCAGGTGCATCTAAAGTTCCATCACCATCGGTATCAGTACCTAATACTTGCGGAAAAGAAACATCACCGCGTACATAACCTGGAATCCAACCATCGCTTGGATATACATTACTAAATGCTAAACCATTATTAACATAAGCTTCTTTTTCTTCTCTGGTATAACGACCGCCTACGGTTAAAGATAATTTATCAGAAATATCAATACTGCTTTGAATGTAAGCAGCAATACTATTACTATTATTACAACCAGTAACCTCACGTGTTAAACCTGCAGTACCGTATGCCGTTCGACCTAGGTTTCCTAAAATAGCATCGAAATGACCACAAGACTCACCGTCATAAGCATATAGACCACTCACAATAGTAAAGCCACCACCTACATAATTTGCTTGTAATTCATGGCTGGTATTTTCGTCATCATAAAAGGCTGGAACATCAAAAATATCTAATTGTGTGTTATCAAAATCGATATTGGTATCTGAATACCCTTCTCTGGAGGTTGCTACATATTTTATTGATAACTCATTTGTTGCTTGCCAAGAGGCTAAAAAACTAAAGCCTTCAAGCTCAACAGCATTGGTTGTAGGCATACTCGTATATGAGTCATATACACTGTCTGGTACAGGTGCATCCGTTAATATACTTGGTAGTAAGCGATAACCACCTTTTGCATTTGAGTCATCATTTGTTTTATCCCACGCTAAGCGCATAAATAAATCATCAGTGGCACGATATTCTAAGGTTAAACGTGATGCTGATAAATCTTTGTTATAGTTTTCGGTGTCTTGACCCGCTAATGAAGAAATTAAGAATTCACCAAAACCGTCTCGGTTAAGCTCGGCATGACCAAAACCAATAAACAATTTATCTTCGATTAAAGGGATTTGACCCGTCACCTTTAAATCTCTTTGGTTATAACTACCCACGGTTCCTTCAATATTAAGCTCTGTGTCGCCTGACATGGCTTTAGTTACATATTTTACCGCACCACCAATGGTATTTTTACCATAAAGTGTACCTTGAGGGCCACGAAGTACTTCAATACGTTCCACATCTAATAAATCAAGCACAGCACCTTGTGGACGTGCCATATAAACATCGTCAATATAAATACCAACTCCAGGTTCATAACCCCAAAGCGGATCTTGCTGCCCTACACCACGAATAAATGCTGTTAGGGTTGAGTTTGTACCACGACTGTTTTGCAATGTAGTATTTGGCGAGAATCGCTGAATTTCAGTCATCACAGATATGCCATTTTCAGCAAGTTCGGCGGCACCAATAGAGGTAAGTGTTACAGGTACTGTCTGTAAATTTTCTGTAGTTTTACGTGCGGTTACTTCAATGCGCTCTAAACCTTTATCTTTCGCAGCTGCCGAAGTATCTGTTGCTTCTTCTGCTAATACCACGCTGCTAGTTAATGCCGCTGCAATTGCTAAAGCAAGATAACTGCGATTAGTATGATTTTTGTTACCGTAACTATTTTTATGATGAACATGTTTCATGAGGAACCCCTATTAATAATTTTTGTGTTATTCGTTATTGGTCAATGGTGCTTGCGTTTATATTTTTAGTATCGCTTTTCACCAACTAATAACACTCTATCTCATTCGTTTGAAAAAATAATTAGCACTATGGTGCCATACGAACACCTTTGATTTTAAAGGATATTTTTATAATTCTTTATAAACCCCAAAATTCAACAACATACTTAGCAGTACTTAATGGTGCGGCTAAAACATAGTCTGACACTTCTCCTCCATGTTCCACATTTGGATTAACCATAATGCCATGGTCACGGTCTTTAACTTCAATAAGCTCAACCTGTACGTCAGTTCCCATGTTGTTCCAACGAGTTATGCTATAGCCTAATTTATTATCAATTTTAGGTTTAGCCGTTGCCTTTAATAACAATGCCCATTGCTCAGCAAGCATAGTAGCGTTTAACGGATTAACAATACCGTCATTCTCACCCGTCCAAACCGATAATTTAGGCCAGTGGGCTTGATTAGGTGTTATTGTTTTAATTAAAGTAACGAACTCTTCAACCGTTTGAGAAGGGCCATTCTTCATACATGAGATGCCTGTAATTAAGCCATCGGCACAGGGAAAAGGAATACCTGCAACAACCGCACCTGCGGTGAAAAGATCGGGATAATTCACCAACATACTACTTGCCATGGCACCACCAGCAGATAAGCCAATTATATAAACTCTATCACTAGCAGTTTTCTGCTTTAACATGGTTATCATATTTTTTATCGATAGGCTTTCCCCCTTATCTTTAGTGAAATCTTCTGCTGAATACCAATTAAAACAACGTTTAATATTATTACTTACGTCTTGTTGAGGCAGCAATAAAGCAAAATTATGTTGTTTAGCTAAACCAAGTAAACCACTTTGCTGTGAAAGTGTTTCAGCCTGTTGCGCACAGCCATGCAATAAAACTACTAAAGGTAGAGGCGTATTGTTTTGACCAACCCTTTTAGGCGCATAATAACTTGCTTTAAGAGCACCAGGATTGTCTCCAAAGTTATTAAATTCAACAAAATCAGCCTGAGAATACTGACTAAATAGCAACAACGTTATGAACAACAGAATAGTTTTTAAGTGCTTTGCTTTAAACGGTATGATAGAAAAAATTATAGACATGATGATATAGCCAAAAAAAACAGATAGCTTGATCATGGCTGATAAAAATTAAAAGGTGTATGGTACTTTAGTGCAGGGCAAAAATATCACTTTGTCTGTCACACAGATTGAACAAATTTGAACGCGACTAACAAGAAAATATGGTAAATTACCACATTAGGATATTGATATATTTATATCCCTATATACCCTTATGTAAAGATATTGAGGCACCACTTGAAAACAAAGTTAATTACCCGTGAGGGTTACACCAAATTACAACAAGAGCATGATTATTTATGGAAAGAAAAACGGCCTGCTATAACCAAAATTGTAACTTGGGCAGCGGGCTTAGGTGATAGGTCTGAAAATGCGGATTACACTTTCAACAAAAAATTATTGAGACAAATCGATAGTAGGGTACGTTTTCTTAGAAAGCTTTTACCTGATCTAAAAATTGTTGACTATTCACCCCAGCAAGATGGCAAAGTGTTTTTTGGTGCTTGGGTAGAAATTGAAAATGAATCTGGTGAAATAAAAAAATTTCGCATTGTTGGGCCTGAAGAAATCTATGATACAGATAAAAACTATATATCTATAGACTCCCCTATGGCTCGGGCCTGTTTGAAAAAAGAAGTAGATGACGAATTAGAAGTAAAAACCCCTAATGGCTATAAGGTTTGGTTTATTAACAAAATTGAATATGAAACATAATATTCAATTTAAAAAGCATTCTGTTGGTTGAACTTTAATCAAATAAAAGGGGTAATTTATTACCCCTTACATAAAGCATAATATGTATTCCTTAAAAGTAATACACAAGCATGAATATGCACTACAGCGTTTGAATCCAACCAAACTTATCTTCACGCGTTCCATATTGAATACCTGTTAACTCGTCATATAAATGTTTAGATACTGGCCCAGTTTCATTATTGTTGATTACGTGGTCAACCTCTTTAAATGCAAGTTTTCCAACAGGTGAAATAACAGCGGCAGTTCCACACCCAAATACTTCCGTTATTTTTCCACTATCTATATCAGCTAATATTTCTTCTATATCTAACTTCTGCTCATTAACGTCATAACCTAGGCTAGGGGCTAATTTTAAAATTGAGTCACGTGTTATGCCAGGTAAAATGCTGCCACTTAATGCTGGCGTAACAATGCGCTTACCCTCATACACAAAACAAATATTCATAGCGCCAACTTCTTCAATATACTTTCCATCAACAGCGTCTAGCCACAATACTTGTGAATAACCTAGTTTACTTACTTCTTCTGATGCAAAAAGGCTTGCAGCATAGTTACCACCCGTTTTAGCTTCGCCAACACCACCTTTCACCGCACGACGATACTTGTCTGCAACAAAAACAGAAATAGGCGTTAGGCCACCAGCAAAATAACTACCTGCTGGCCCAGTAATAATAAAATGACTATAGGTACTACTTGCACCAAGCCCTAGTTTCGGGCTTGTTGCAATCATTGTTGGACGAATATATAAAGAAGCGCCTTGTTGATCAGGCACCCAATTTTCATCTAACTTTACCAAAGCTTTAATAGCTTCAAGATGAAGATTTTCATCAACTTCAGGCATAACCATACGCTTGGCTGAACGATTGAATCGCTTAATATTCTCTTCTGGACGAAATAAATTAATACCACCTTTGGCATTACGGTAAGCTTTCAGTCCTTCGAATATCTCTTGGCTGTAATGAAAAACGGCAGCAGAAGGTTCAAGTGATAAAGCACGATATGGACCAATATTAGCACCATTCCAACCTTTATCTTGGTTAAAATCTTGTATAAACATGTGATCAGAAAAGGTAACACCAAAACTAAATTCTTTGGGGCAAGTATTACGTTTTTCTAAGGGAAGTGAGTTTATTTCTATCGTCATTTTTCTGCTCATTTTAATAAAAGTAAAGTGCAAAACACCGTATAAATAACATGCTATAAATTTATACGGTATTTTGCAATCATGTGTTTATTTCATGTACGTATAATATATCCACTAAAACTGGCATTGGCTCAGAGATAGATGCTTTTTGACAAGCATATGATATTGCCCATGAAGGTATTATCCAAGAATTGCTTAATTATACTGCATGCCGTGACTTGTTGTAACTCTAAAGAATTCAATATATTCATTTTTTGAGTTTTGTTGGTAATGTTATCACTAGCTTTTTATGATTAGCGCAGTAGTCTTCATTTACCCTTACAATTTTACAAGTCGGCTTCTAATTGGTACTTGGCAAACATCTAATACTGGTGGCGGCTTTTTATAAAAAAATTCGCTTGCTCTTGCACGACGTTTTACTAAACGTTCAGCAAAGCTTGCTGATTCAGTATTTTCCACTTCAATGATAAGACGATCTTTTTTCGGTACCTCTGCCATCAATTTCATACTAATAATTGGCGTATACTCTCGGCTATCCACTGCATATTCACCTTCAATAACAGCGGTGCGTTGTATTGCTTGAATATGATTCATACCATAAACAACGCGTCCAAAAATCGTCATTATATTATCTAAGTAGCGTGGTGCTTGCCCAATAACAAAATAAAAATGACTAGAGGCTGAATCAGCCTCATTACTTCTTGCCATGGCTAATACACCAGGACAATGTGTTAACCATGCATTTTCGCCACCATCAGTTGCCACAGCAAACCCCTGTTTGAATCCAGTTTGTTTTGCAAACAAGTCATTACTTTGCACAACCGTAAACGCTGCTTTTTTTTCTAATGAAAAATGACCTTCCATCGCTAAAAGAGGGACTGATTTGTCTTGTTCGCTACCGTCTTTAGGCCCAGCTTGCGCCACAAAACCATCGATAACACGGTAAAATTTTGTGCCGTCATAAAAAGATTTTTGCACTAAACTTGAAAACTGCTCAACATGTTTAGGGGAAAACTGTGGCGCAAGTTCAATAACCACCTCACCTTGCGGCAAAGTTAATAATACCGTGTTATTTAAATCTAATGTTCGCCATTCTTCGTTATTAGTATTATCTGCCCCACAGGCACTAATAAAAATGAAGGGAATTAACCTAAGTAGTTTTTTTGTAATGGAATAAATCATAATTTTACATTCGCTGTCACTAGTAAACATTATTTTAGCTAAAACCAATACATAGTCGAGCTTTTATTATACAAAGCCCCTGCAACTCCTTGTCCGAAATAATGGGTACTATACGCTGAACTGTCAATTAGCTTAGTATATCGTCAGGGGCGAAAAATAAATAAAACACAATCAAAACAATGAAAAAACTAACCATAGTAATGAAATAGAACCACGCAAGTTTTTTATCTTTTTTTCGGGTGTAGCGTTTAGTTGCCTCTATATTGACGAGAGAAGCATGACGCTTGAGGTTAGGGAAAGCAATAATCCCTGCGTACGCAACAATTCTTCCACCAATCCCTTTATCCCATAGCGGAGGCGCTATTCCTTCTTTTGCCATTTCACGTTCAATATGTTTAACGCTAATACGGCCAAATAAAAAAGTAGCAATGCCCCACATAAAAAAGACAAAGACACTCACGATAGCCATCCAGTTTTCAGGCGATAGTTCTGACATGGTTTTCCATTCTCCTAAAAGCTACTCAACCAATTACCTAAATCGTAGGCTTGATTAGCAACAAATTTTCCAATCCCATCGCCGGCCTTAGCCGCCACCATGCCAACCGCAATAGATGAACCAATAATAAACACCCAACCAACAGGGGTGGCTAACATTGCAATGCTTAATCCTGCTTCAACTATACCTACACCCGCAGCTATACCCCCCGCAGTAGCCAAACCAAAGCCAGAGGCTTCAACCGCTGCACGTTTCTGCCAATTACGCCCTGCTAAGTAATCATCATGCACTTTATCTGCTCGTAAACCTGCATCAAGCACAATCAAGCTTTTACCAAGTACATTCGCACTCTTTTCAAACGCACGTAAATTATTAAACGCCTTGGTCGAGGTAAACTGGATCGGTTTTACGCCCTTGCCGCTTTTTGCTTTATTAACACCTCGTTCACTATCACTATAAACAGTGCCTTTTTTACTTTTTACCCGCCCTATAAATTTATTTATTTCAGTTTGAAATTTATGATTAAAATCTTTAGAAAGTGCGTGCACGCGTTGTTCTAGTTTTATCATTTTTGCTTTTGGCAGCTTAGCTTTTACACCTTTTCTTACATCTTCTAATGCTTCTTGCAGTTCTTTAGCAGCTTTTGCAAAGTTACTTAACCGACTTTCCAAGGCTGTTGACGCAGCGCCGACTGCCCCTAACATTTCCGTTTGGAAAAAATCAGCCAGTGCTTGAAGGTATTCACCTCCAAGGATTGAATCCATCAAGGCTATTTTTCGTTTTGCTTGCGGAGGTAAAGATTTCATGTGATTAAGCGGACAAATTAAATCAGGCCTGACTTGTCGCCAATCTTTACTGTTGCTACTGGCATTTCGTAAAATAAAAGGCGTGCCTGCCGAGATAAAAGTATCCGAAATATTAGGGTTATCTCGTTTGAAATCTGCAAAAGCTTTTGGGTTGTTACGATCTACTGGGTAGGTATTGTTACTGCTGTAACATAACGCGATGTTGTTTGGCATAGTTTATTCCATTAAAAATCAATCCGATTGAAGCCACACACTTATACTACAAGCCAAGCTTCAGTTAAGTGGCCAATATACTAGCACTTAAAAATTAGCTTGTGAATAATAAATTCTAGCATGATGATTTGAATGTTATCATGGCGCCTATCAAAATCGTTAACTAATACACCTGCTCACGGAGCCTTTAATGAACAAAAGTATCATCACCAATTTTATTGCCATAATTGCAACATTATTAGGCTTTTATTTGGGTAATAATATTTTATATACCGTTGGTTTATTCGCCTTATCAGGCGCCATCACTAACTGGCTGGCCATACATATGTTGTTTGAAAAGGTGCCGCTACTTTATGGCTCTGGCGTGATTCCCGCCCGTTTTGAAGATTTCAAATTAGCGATCCGTGAGTTAATGATGGAACAATTCTTCACCAAAGAAAATATCGACCGTTTTTTATCTACTAGCTCTGGCGCGGCAAGTAGTATTGATTTAACCCCTGTGATTGAAAAAGTTGATTTAACCCCTGCTTTTAACAACTTAGTAACCGTTATTGAAGGTTCTTCGTTCGGCCCTATGTTAGCCATGGTAGGTGGTAGTGAAGCCATTCAACCAATGAAAGAACCTTTTATTGAAAAAATGAAACAGTCAATACAAGAAATTAGCCAAAGTGAACAATTTAACAATTTACTGCGTGAAGAATTAGAACAACCAGACATGATTGAAAACTTACAAGCCAAAGTTAGCAATATTATTGAAAAACGCTTAAACGAATTAACCCCCCAATTAGTAAAAGAAATTGTTCAAGCGATGATAAAAAAACATCTCGGTTGGCTTGTGGTTTGGGGCGGTGTTTTTGGTGGTGCCATTGGTTTAATTGCGGCATTAACAAGTAATTTTTAATACTTAAAAAGGGAAAGAATAGCTTACAAATGTTGTCGCTAAATATTGTATAAAAGTTACTCCAAAAGCCTTAATTTTGTGGTTATTTTACGTTATGCTGCTTGTTCATTTTCGGGTGTTTGATTAAACAACATCAAATCCAACAAAAATAAGGTAAATTTCAGTCATGTTTGCTAGCTTAAAAGCGTCACCTGCCGATCCTATATTAGGTCTATTAGCTAAATACCGCGAAGACACTAACCCTAAAAAAATTGATTTAGGTGTGGGTGTTTATAAAAATGAAGCGGGTGAAACCACTGTGCTTAACTGCGTAAAAAAGGCTGAACAACATCGTACTGATACCGAAACCAGTAAAGTGTATTTAGGCCCAACTGGCTCAACACTTTTTAATGATGAAATGAGTAAACTCATTTTTGGCCAAAACCACAATGTACTGAATGAAAATCGTGCTCGCACGGTTTCAACGCCAGGTGGTACGGGAGCGCTGCGTGTAGCAGCTGAATTTATTAAATCGTGTAAAGCCGGTGCAACTATTTGGGTCAGTAATCCAACGTGGGCAAACCATACAGGTTTGTTTGAAGCTGCTGGTTTAACCGTAAAAATCTATCCTTATTACGATTATGAAAATAAAAATCTAGATTTTGACGGCATGTTAGCTGCACTTAAACAAGTATCAGCTGACGATGCGGTGTTATTGCATGCCTGTTGTCATAACCCAAGCGGTATGGATTTAAATAACGAACAATGGCAACAAGTTGCCGACGTTGCAAAATCGGTTGGTTTTACCCCTGTTATCGACATGGCTTATCAAGGATTTGGGCAAGGTTTAAATGAAGATGCTTATGGCTTGCGCTTAATGGCAGACTCTGTAAACGAAATGGTTGTTTGCAGTTCATGTTCAAAAAACTTTGGTTTATACCGTGAACGCATTGGTGCTTGTACTGTTATTGGCGAATCAAGCCTTCAAGCAGATATTGCCTACTCGGTAGTGTTGGCAGTTGTTCGCGTTATTTACTCTATGCCGCCAGCGCATGGTGCCGCACTTGTTGAAACCATTTTAACGTCTGATGAGTTAAGAAATGAATGGTATGTAGAGTTAGCACAAATGCGTAATCGCATTAATGGTAATCGTCAGCTTATTGTAGATAAATTAATAGAAAATGGCGTAACTCGTGATTTTAGCTTCATTACCAAACAAGCAGGTATGTTCTCTTTCTTAGGCATAACACCAGCACAAGTACAGCAATTGCAAGACGAGTATAGCATCTACATGGTTGACTCTAGCCGTATAAGCATTGCTGGAATATCTAATAATAATGTTGACTATTTAGCACAATCTATAGCTAAAGTGCTTTAAATAAAGCACTTAGGTTAACAAGGCTAGGCATTTTTTACTTTAATAGAGTAAAATAATGCTTAGCCTTTTTTATATTACTTGCCATTTTAATGAAACCCAAAGGAACATACCGTGACAGCTACAGGTAACTTATTTATTCTTTCTGCGCCGAGCGGTGCTGGTAAATCTAGTTTGATCAAGGCGCTTCTTGAACAAAACCAAGAGCCAAACGCAAGACCTATGCAAGTGTCGGTTTCCCATACAACACGTGATCCTCGTCCTGGTGAAAAAAACGGAGAACATTATCATTTTGTTTCCGTAAATAATTTTAAAAAGCTGATTAAACAAAATGCTTTTTATGAATATGCGGAAGTATTCGGTAATTATTATGGTACTTCAGAAGCTGCTATTGATGAGCAACTTGCACAAGGTATTGATGTTTTTCTTGATATTGACTGGCAAGGTGCGCAACAAGTTCGCATGAAAAAGCCCTCTGTTACTACTATTTTTATCAGCCCACCATCAAAAAAAGAACTTGAACAACGTTTACGTGGCCGAGGCCAAGATAGCGACGAAATTATTAATGACCGCATGGCGCAAGCTCAAAAAGAATGCTCTCACTTTCAAGAGTTTGATTACATCATTATCAATGATAATTTTGAACAAGCATTAACTGACCTTACAACCATAGTGAATAATCAGCGCTTAAAACGAAGCCAACAAATGATTCAACATAATGCACTACTTGATGAGTTAACACGTTAAATAGACGATTTTCACTCGAATACGGCTTTTACTTGCTAAATGGCCTAGCGATCAGTAAAATGCAGCGCTATTTTATTAATTTTTAGTTGGAGTGACCCAATGGCTCGCGTAACTGTTGAAGATGCCGTAGAAAAAGTCGGTAATCGTTTTGATTTGGTGCTAGTTGCATCACGTCGTGCTCGTCAAATTGCAACGGGCGGTAAAGAACCTTTGGTTGATGTCGAAAACGACAAGCCAACAGTATTAGCTTTGCGTGAAATCGAAGCAGGTTTAATTACCACTGATGTGATGGACACATCTGACCGCCACGAACAAATTCAGCAAGATACTGCTGAATTAGATGCTGTTGCTGCCATTGTTGGTAATCAAGCACAAGAATTGAGTTAGTTTTACATCAAATAAGCTAATTTAGAAGCGCGTAATTTTTTCTGTCTATATCTTCAAATATATACGAAAGAGCTACGCGTTTTTTATTGCACTTTATACCGTTTATACAAGTAAACAATTTTCTTTGCATTTACAACAAAGCCACGTATTCTATAGTGATATCCACAAAATTCAGTCAGTTTAAAACCAATTGGGAGTGATAGGTGTATCTATTTGAGCCATTAAAAGAATTAAGTTCTACCTACCTATCAAAAGTACAAGTTGATTTGCTCAAACATGCCTATGTTGTTGCAAGAGAAGCACATGATGGTCAAATGCGCTCAAGTGGTGATCCTTATATTACTCACCCTGTCGCTGTTGCACTTAATTTAGCAAAAATGCGTTTAGACCATGAAACGCTAATGGCGGCACTCCTTCATGATGTTATTGAAGACACAAGTGTCACAAAAGACGAATTAGCCGAGTTATTTGGTAATACTGTCGCAGAGTTAGTCGAAGGTGTTAGCAAACTAGATAAATTAAAATTTGATAACAAAGAAGAAATGCAAGCGGAAAATTTTCGTAAAATGGTATTAGCCATGGTGCAAGATATTCGCGTTATTTTAATAAAACTGGCTGACAGAACACACAACATGCGTACCCTTGGTGCATTACGACCAGACAAACGTCGTCGCATTGCACGAGAAACACTTGAAGTCTATGCACCAATTGCCAATCGTCTTGGTATTCACGATATAAAAAATGAGCTAGAGCTACTAGGTTTCCAAGCACTCTATCCAATGCGCTCACGTGCACTTAAATCTGCCGTAAAAAGCGCCCGAGGCAATAGAAAAGCCGTAATCGATAATATTCAAGAAGAAGTGGCTTCTCGCTTAAAAGAAAGTCACATCTCAGCACAAATAGTAGGTCGTGAAAAACACCTTTATTCTATTTATCGTAAAATGCTTAATAAAGAATTGATGTTCAACGAAGTGATGGATATTTATGCTTTTCGCGTTATTGTAGAAGACAAAATTGACGATTGTTATCGTGCTTTAGGCGCTATGCATAATCTGTTTAAACCTATTGAAGGGCGCTTTAAAGATTACATAGCAATCCCTAAAACTAACGGTTATCGGTCATTACATACCTCTCTTATCGGCCCACATGGTATTCCGATAGAAATTCAAATTCGCACCCAAGACATGGACCAAATGGCGGATAAAGGTGTTGCTGCTCACTGGCTTTATAAAGAGGGTGGCGATAACACAGATACCACTGCGCAAATGAAAGCACGCCGTTGGATGCAAAGCTTACTCGAATTACAGCAAAGTGCTGGTAGTTCATTTGAATTTATTGAAAATGTGAAATCTGATCTTTTCCCAGAAGAAATTTATGTTTTCACTCCTGAGGGTCGCATCATTGAGTTACCTATGGGAGCAACCGCTGTAGATTTTGCTTATGCTGTACATACCGACGTTGGCAACTCTTGTGTGGGTGTAAAGGTTGATCGTAAACCTTATCCTTTAAGCAGACCACTTGACTCAGGGCAAACTATTGAAGTAATCACCTCGGCTGCTGCAAGACCAAACGCAACATGGCTTAATTTTGTTGTAACAGCAAAAGCCAGATTACAAATAAGAACCTACCTGCGTAGCCGCGAAAAAACAGAGTCAAAAGCACTTGGCAAACGTTTACTAAGCCACGCGTTAGGTAAAGTAAAACTTGAAAGTATTAGTGAAGAAAAAATAGCTGAAGTCGTTAAACAAACTGGCAACAAATCATTTGATGATTTACTAACCAACATAGGTTTGGGTAATGCACTAAGCATAGGTATTGCTAGACGCTTAACTGATGAGTTTACTGAAGATAGCGAACTTCAACCTGTTAATAGTAAAGCCAAAATGCCCATAAAAGGTACTGAAGGCATGTTGGTCAGCTATGGTAAATGTTGTCGACCAATTCCTGGTGATACTATTTTAGCCTACCTTAGTCCGGGTAAAGGCTTGATGGTACATCAACATGGTTGCCGAAATATTAAAGGCCATGAGCCAGGCACCTTGTTCCCTGTAAAATGGGATAGTGATATAAACAAAGAATTTATTGCCAAGTTGCGTGTAGAAATTATCAATCATCAAGGCGCCCTAGCACTACTGACCAATGTTGTTGCTAAGTGCAATTCAAATGTACACAGCCTAAATTCAGGCGAAAAGGAAGCAGGTCTGTATATTATCGACATGGAAATTACCTGTCGCGACAGAATTCATTTAGCTGATATTATCCGTAAAATCAAAGTAATGATTGATGTACAGCGTGTTATCCGAAATAAATAGAATAAGCTATGCAACATGTTTAGTTGCAAGTTTTAACAATACAAAAAATACACAGTAGGAAGTAAAATGAAAAGTATTATTTCAACAGATCAAGCCCCCAGTGCTATCGGCACATATAGTCAAGCGGTTAAAGTAAATAGTACCGTTTATTTATCTGGCCAAATACCGCTTGTACCCGAAACAATGGAAGTAGTTACAGGCGGCTTTAGTGAACAAACTGAGCAAGTCTTTAAAAACCTTTCTGCTGTGTGTGTTGCTGCAGGTGGAGATATTAACGACATGGTGAAAGTAAATATTTTTATGACCGATTTAAGCAACTTTGCAGAAGTTAATGAAATTATGGCAAAATATTTTCAAAAACCTTATCCAGCACGTGCTGCAATTCAAATTTCAAAATTACCCAAAGATGTTGATATTGAAATAGATGGGATTATGGAATTACCAAGCCTAAGCTAATATATTCGTATTAATCAAAATTTATGCTGCACTGACTGCACTACTCGTCCAAACCTCAAGTAATAAGTTCAACGGACTCTTAGTTTACCAGTTTGCCTAAATACCACATTTAGAATATTGACTTTATTATTTGAAAAATTATGACCCCAGAAAGACTCCAACGCATTAATACAATGCTAGATAAACGCCAGCCTGACCTTACTGTTTGTATGGAAGGTGTACACAAAACACATAACCTTGCCGCTGTTGTGCGAACGTGTGACGCTATAGGTATTAGCGATGTGCATGCAGTTTGGAAAAGTGAAGAAGCTGAGGTACGTGGTGGTAGTGCTGCAGGTAGTCAAAACTGGATTGATGTACATAACCACAATAAAACAGCTGACGCCATTGCGATATTAAAAAGTCAGGGAATGCAGGTATTAGTAACAAACCTCTCTGAAACAGCTGTTGATTTTCGTGAAATTGATTACACTAAGCCAACGGCGATTATTTTAGGCCAAGAAAAGTTTGGCGCCTCGCAAGCGGCACTAGAATTAGCAGATCAAGACATTGTGATCCCTATGGTTGGCATGGTGCAGTCACTCAATGTTTCTGTTGCATGCTCTGTGGTGCTTTACGAAGCACAACGGCAGCGACAGCTAGCTGGCATGTATAACAAAGCTAGGTTAAGCCATGAACGACGTCAGCGTATCTTATTTGAAGGCGGTCATCCTATTTTTGCAGAGGCGTGTCAACGTAAAGGCTTACCTTATCCAATAATTGATGAAGAAGGTCAAATTGTAGCAGATGATGAGTGGTGGCAAAAAATGCAAATGAATAAAAGTGCTTGGCAGCATATTGATGATTAGTGCTTATTTTTACACATGGAAGCACTAACCCAATTATCACACGTTGCTCTCTCCACGCTTAAAGGTGTGGGGCCAAGTATGGCGGCAAAGCTTGAAAAAATAGGCTTGCTGTCAGTTCAAGATTTATTATTTCATCTACCGTTACGTTACGAAGATCGTACCCGAGTAACTACTATTCGTGATTGTTTATCTGGCACGCATACCAATATTATTGGTGAAATAACCAATAGTCAAATTACGCACGGCAAACGGCGCATGCTAGTCGTAACCCTAAACGATGGTACAGGCGAGATCCAATTATGCTTTTTTAGTTTTTCAGCAAGCCAAAAAAATAGTCTTAATATTGGTAAGAGTATTCGTTGTTATGGCGAAATAAAACGTGGTCCGCGTGGTTTTCAAATTGTGCATCCAGAATATAAATCTCTCGATGATGACAGAGCGTTAACGCCAGTAGAAGAAACACTCACCCCTGTTTACCCAACAACTGATGGGTTAAAGCAAATTTCGCTACGTAATTTAACAGATCAAGCCCTGACTCGATTAAAACGCGGCCAAGTAGAAGAATTATTACCAAGCAACTTATTTGATGAACCCTACTCACTCGCTCAAGCATTAACTATTATTCATCGACCGCCGCCCGAAATCTCCACAAGTCAACTTGAAAACGGCAAGCATCCCGCTCAAATTCGTTTAATTAAAGAAGAATTACTCGCCCATAATTTGAGTATGCTAAAACTCAGACAAAACAGTGATGTGCATCAAGCCGTGTCATTAATTGGCAAACCCACAATTGAAAAGGCTTTTCTAGCAACATTACCTTTTTCACCTACGAATGCGCAAACGCGTGTAGTATCCGAAATAAAACAAGACCTCGCTAAAGATCACCCTATGATGCGCCTTGTGCAAGGCGATGTTGGTTCTGGCAAAACCCTTGTCGCTGCTTTAGCCGCTTTGGATGCTATAAACCAAGGGTTTCAAGTTGCCTTAATGGCACCAACCGAAATTTTAGCTGAGCAACATGCTATCAACTTTGCTAACTGGTTTAACCCCCTAAAAATTTCAGTGGGTTGGCTTGCCGGTAAAACAAAAGCCAAAGCAAGACGCTTAGCATTAGAACACATTGAAAGTGGCGAAATGCAAATGGTTATTGGCACACATGCGCTCTTTCAAGCCGATGTTGTATTCAATAAATTAGTGCTGATTATTATTGATGAACAGCATAAATTTGGCGTTCATCAACGCTTATCGTTGCGTGAAAAGGGCGTGTTTGATAATAATTACCCTCATCAACTGATCATGACCGCAACCCCAATTCCACGTACCTTAGCCATGACGGCTTATGCTGATTTAGACACATCAGTAATCGATGAATTACCGCCAGGACGAACACCTATTAATACAGTAGCACTACCCGATACCCGCCGCGATAATGTGATTGAACGAATTCGTGAAGGGTGTGTGAATGACAATCGCCAAGCGTATTGGGTTTGTACACTCATTGAAGAATCTGAAGTGTTACAATGCCAAGCGGCAGAAGATACGGCGCTACACTTACAAGAACAATTACCAGAGCTAAAAGTTGGTTTGGTACATGGACGCATGAAAGCAGATGAAAAACAACAAGTGATGGATGACTTTAAAGCAGGTAATACGCACCTGCTTATTGCAACTACAGTGATTGAAGTGGGGGTAGACGTACCTAACGCCAGCTTAATGGTGATAGAAAACCCGGAACGTTTAGGTTTAGCACAATTACATCAGCTTCGCGGCCGTGTCGGTCGAGGCTCCGTTGCCTCTCATTGCGTCCTACTATATAAAGCACCGCTGTCTAAAACCGCCACTAAGCGTTTAGCGGTACTTAGAGAAAGTAATGATGGTTTTGTTATTGCTGAAAAAGATCTTGAAATTCGTGGTCCAGGTGAATTACTGGGTACTCGCCAAACAGGCTTAGCTGAGCTTAAAATTGCTGATTTAATTCGCGATGGCTATCTTATTGCCGATATAAAGCAAAAAGCGTATCTGTTATCGCGTCAAAATCCAGAATCCGCACAAGCCTTAATCCAGCGTTGGTTAGGTAACAAAGAACGCTATTCTAATGCGTAGTCTTATACCTATATTGAAATTGATTTTCTAGCAAGAACAAATCTAAAGCATAATAGTGGGATATGCTATTCCACTACAGGTTATGTCATTACCTATGCTCAGTATCTTAAAGCTAGTTAATGGTACTCATGGTAGTTGGCAAGTTGCCCCTAACTTTTTTGGTGTCGTCATCGTTACCAGCTTCTATTAAATATCAGCATACGGTTTATACATATGTTTTCATTTATTAAAAAAAAGCTGAGTATCGTAAGCTCATCTCCTCTTTAATTTTATACATATTCCACGCTTTAGTGTGAACCTAATGCAGATTTTAAGAGGAAAAACACAAACCTCCTTATTGCCAATTTTGATTGAACTCTATATTTGATGAAAATTAATTCTAAAAATTTACAATATAGAGTTCTTATCAATCAACTAATGTGCTTCATCCCAGTTATCACCCATGCCTGCTTCAGCAATAAGTGGTACGCTCAGTTCTACCGCATTATTCATTAACTCAACCAATTTTGCTGTCGTTTCTTCAACAATATCTTGATGAATTTCAAAGATTAATTCATCGTGTACTTGCATAGTCATTTTGATACGGTCATCATTTTTCTCATTCAGCCATGTTGCTACTGCCAACATGGCTTTTTTAATGATGTCTGCGGCTGTACCTTGCATGGGTGCGTTAATAGCTGCGCGTTCAGCTGCTTTTCTACGCATTCCATTTTTTGATTTTATTTCAGGTAAATATAATCGACGACCAAATATTGTTTCTACGTAACCCTGCTCACTAGCCTGTTGACGAGTGTCTTCCATATAAGTTAAAACGCCAGGATAACGTTGAAAATACTTGTCTTGGTATTCTTGTGCTTGTTGGCGACCAATATTCAGCTGCTTAGCTAAACCAAAGGCTGACATACCATAGATCAAACCAAAGTTAATAGCCTTTGCACTGCGACGTTGATTAGTGGTTACATCATCTAACGCTACGGCAAAAATTTCAGCCGCGGTTGCTTTGTGAATATCTTTACCTTCGCTAAAGGCGTTGACTAAACCTTTATCATTAGATAAATGTGCCATTATTCGTAACTCAATTTGTGAGTAATCAATGGCTACAATTTTATAGTCTTTGGGTGCAATAAACGCTTGGCGTATTTTCCGCCCTTCTTCACTTCGAATTGGGATATTCTGAAGGTTTGGATCGGTTGAAGATAATCGCCCAGTTGCTGTCACTGCTTGATGATATGAGGTATGCACTCGACCAGTTTTATCACTTATCATTAATGGCAATTTATCAGTGTAGGTCGATTTTAATTTACTTAAGCCTCTATTTTCTAGAATAACTTTAGGCAAAGGGTAGTCAAGTGCTAATTCTTGTAACACTTCCTCAGCAGTAGAAGGCGCACCCTTAGGCGTTTTTTTAATGACTGGAATTTTTAATTCCTCAAACAATATTTGCTGTAACTGCTTAGGCGAGCTTAAGTTAAAGCTTTTGCCTGCAAGGTTATGAGCTTCAATTTCTAATTCATCTAAACGTTGCCCAATACTGTGACTTTGTTGATCAAGTAAATCACAATCAATTAACACCCCCGTTTGTTCCATTTGTGCTAACACGGGCATTAGGGGCATTTCAATATCATTAAATACATTCAGCTGCTTAGGTGATTTTTCAAGGGCAGGAAATATTGCTTGATGTAAACGTAAGGTAATATCAGCATCTTCAGCGGCATAATGCCCAGCTTTATCAATATCTATTTGATTAAACGTTAACTGTTTAGCACCTTTACCAGCAACATCTTCAAAGTGTACCGTTTTATAACCCAAATACTTAAGCGCAAGGGCATCCATATTATGACGTGTGGCAACACTGTTATAACAATAAGATTCAATCATGGTATCAAACGCGACACCTTGTAGCTTAATATGATACTGGCTTAGCACATTAGCATCATACTTAAGGTTTTGGCCTATCTTTTTAATGTCACTACTTTCTAATAACGGCTTTAATTGTGCTAATACCCAATCTCTGTCTAACTGCTCAGGGGCGCCAAGATAATCATGTGCTAATGGTACATAAGCCGCTTTACCAACATCAACAGCAAACGATAAACCAACAAGTTCCGCTTTCATGTAATCAACATTGGTGGTTTCCGTATCAAAAGCAAAAGCGCTACTCTGTTTTAATTTTTCTAACCAGTCATTAAAATGGCTTTGATTAAAAACAATGTCATATTTACATTCTGACACCTCTACCGCTGCCACATCAGCACTATTGTTTTCTTCAACATTTGTATTACTACTTGTTGGGGCGATTACACTGGTTTCATTCATATCGTTGTTGCTGTTTTTATTTAAATCAGCCAACAAACGTTTTAACTCAAACTCTTGATAAAGGGCTGTTAACGCTTCAACATCTGGTTCAATTGGTCGTAATTTTTCTACCGTTTGCTCTAACTCAACATCACACTTTATGGTTGCTAGCTGATATGACAGCGGCAGCTGTTCAAGTGCATCACGTAAATTTTCACCAATTTTTCCTTTTACTTTATCAGCATTAGCAATCACGTTATCTAACGTGTCATGCTCAGTTAACCATTTTACCGCAGTTTTAGGACCACATTTTACTACCCCAGGAATATTATCAACCTTGTCACCCATTAAGGCTAAATAATCAATAATTTGATCAGGACGAACACCAAATTTCTCAGTTACACCTGCTTCATCTAGTTCTACAGCGGTCATAGTATTAATCAAACGCACATGGGGCGTGACTAATTGCGCCATATCTTTATCACCTGTAGAAATAACTGTCTCAATACCTTTTTCACTTGCCTGTTGTGCTAACGTGCCAATGACATCGTCTGCTTCAACACCTGGAATAACCAATAATGGCAACCCCATTGCGCTAATAATTTGATGCAACGGTGCTATTTGTGAGCGTAACTCATCAGGCATTGGTGGGCGATTAGCTTTGTATTCAGGGTACAAATCATTACGAAACGTTTTGCCTTTAGCATCAAAAATTACCACTACGTTACCATTGGGATAATCTTTTTTTAAACTACCAATCATATTTAATACGCCAGTAATCGCCCCTGTAGGTTGACCACTCGCGGTAGATAAGGCTTGCAGGTAAGGAACATGATATGCGCGAAATAAATACGAAGAGCCATCCACTAAAATGAGTGGGGATAATGGTGAATTTTCTGCCAAAGTTGTCATAAGATATTTGTCTAAACAATAAGAAAGGTTAAGCATGACACAAAGAGCGCTATAGCTCTACTGTGTAGTGATAATTGTCATGAAGCGATTGTGGATAACTTTGTTAATAAGCACAATAAAACACCAAATAAGCATCCGTTACTTTTTTGTTACCATCAATTAATAAGTTGTTTTTATTGATAAAAATAGAGGATGAAATCCTTTTATTTCACAATTGTTTTTATTTTTATTTTTGTGGATAAATAAATATATCTCCGTTACTTTTTTCACTGTACAAATAACAGCCAAAGAAATAACGAGCTAAGAGATTATCAGAATTTAGAAGTTTTACCAGTCAATTAATAAACTTTTTTTAAAGATTTTTGACAACTTAAAATAACAAAAAAACATAAGCCATTAATGGCGTGACTTACAAACTAGTCAACCAGTTTGATAAGAAAAAATTATTTTTATTCTGAATAAAGCTATTCAGAATGTAGCTAAGCCTCTAAATTTAATTCAAGTAAAAACTCTATTTTTAGGGGCAATTTACAAGCTATTTATTATTGAGTATATATACCCAGCTAGAATTAGAAATGAGCATCTTGAAGTGGTTTGGTTATACTTCTCGCATGAGATTTAACTTATACAGTGAGCCGAGTGCTAGGCAGGTATTAGGCGAGTTATTTGTATTATTTCTTATGAAGGGTACTTGAGGTAGATATAACTTCTATTTTTAGTAGATTTCTTTGTTGGTGGGGAGAAATATGAAATTGTTTTTTGTAATCGATTATAAAATCGTCATGATTTTCATAGCCAATTTCGGTACTAATTTCTTGAATCGAAAGATCTGAATGTATTAAAAGTGATTTCGCTGTTGATATTCTTTGTTTTTTCACCCACTCAGAAATATCCAAACTTAATAATTTATTTAAGGTTGTTGCTAAACTTCTTTTATTTAGTCGCTTATAACAATTAAGGCTATTGGCAATGTTAAGATCTATTTCTACAACATTATTATTGCATTCATTCATTGTTTGATTTGCATCTACACAATTATTACTGTCTATAAATAGAGGGTCTTTTTTTGTATTCTGTGTTTCTAAATTCATTATATCTACTCTATTTTTTTGTGTGTTTTTCATTTCCCTGTCCTTTTATTAGCTACAGTTTTTTGAAATTAATGACAAACAATAAATACGGACTTACTTCTTACATTCAGAAGATAATTGAACAATAAAATAAATCTGTTAAAGAGTTCTGACGCTAAGCTTACAAATCCTTACCAAAATCTTACCGAACATAAAGTACTTTAATTTCAATAAGTAAGAATTTATTAAAAGATTATATTTATAGCTTAAAATTAAAAAATAAAATAAGAACACAAAATAATTAAGCCGACAATGTATCTAACTGAATACTTATCGAGCATAATTAGAACAATTAGGTACTTGGTAAAGAGTGAATTACTCTCTTTATTCTCATAGAGTTTAAAAGAATAAGTGCCATGAAACATAAATAATAGGTATTAAGTTTGCGCAGTTCCAATAAAATATCGAACGATTTCATTACAACACCTTATTATATTGAAGGCCTATATATTGAGCCTTCGCAAAGTATCATTATCGAGAATAATATTACTCGACATGTTCAGCCTAAAGTTATGGAAGTATTAACTTACCTTTGCAGTAAAGCCGAACAGCTTGTGACTACCGATGAATTAATTAAGGCATGCTGGCCAAATCAATTTATTAGTGACAGTCCACTTCATAAATGCATTGCCCAAATACGAAAAACACTTTCTGATGACCCAAAAAACCCTCGTTTCATAAAAACGGTTCCTAAAAAGGGTTATGTTTTTATCGCTAAAATTAAAGGCTTGAATGTAACACCACAAAAATCTACTGCGCATTGGACAGGAGAATTACCTTATCCAGGGTTACAGCCATTTACTTCATCACAAAGTGATATTTTCTTTGGTCGTGATCAAGTAATTAAAGACATTAATAACTGGGCATCTCAAATAAGCAAAGAAACGACGAGTTGGTTATTAGTTTCGGCTCCCGTTGGGGCAGGTAAAAGTTCTCTAGTTTATGCTGGCCTGTTACCCACATTAATATCACATACTTTTATTAAGACAACAGCCCAAGAATTCTGTAATGTTTTAGATTTACGATCACTACTTACTCAACAAAAACCACACATTGAGTTATTAACGTTATTACTTAATAAAGAAAAGCTTTCTAACCGACTCTCTTTAACAGAATATGAAGAGTTAATAACTACGCACAATAACCACTCAACCGATGATCAATCCATAGTATTGTTTCATGAACAATTATTAACAACGGATAAGCACCATAGATTTGTTATTTTTATTGACCACCTTGAAGCACTTTTTGACATATACTCCAAAATTAAGATAAGTGAGAATGAGTTAACTTACTTTTTCAAACTTCTGCAGTTATTAGTTAGTTCAAAACAATGTTTATTGATTACTAACATTCGCGAACAATTCTTACCAGAGTTAGCACAAATATACGCACATCAAAAACATGCCTTTCACTATAAATTGCCGCCTTTTAGTCATACTGAATTAATTGATATTATAGATAAACCAGCCGAATTAGCGGGCATTACTTTTGAATACAATGTAGACAGTAGAGAACGTTTGAATAGGGTTATTATTCAGCAATTACAAATAAAGCCTGCACCTATAGCAATGATACAGTTATTATTAAACCAATTGTATGCGCAAAGATCTAACCAGACACTCACGTATAAGGCTTATAAAAAGATTAATGGTATTGCTGGTTGCATTGCAAGTATTGCAGAAGAAAAATATCAACACTTAACAGTAAAAGAACAAACCTGTTTTGAACAAATTTTATTTCACTTAATCACCTTAGATGCTAATGGGCATATAACCAAAAATGAACAACCATGCCTAATTGAATACTTTACCAACACTAATAAATTAGCAGTAATTAATCACTTTATCAGTATCGGTATTTTGCAAATCACTTACACCAATAAAAAGCCTTGTATTTCCCTTGTAAACGATAGTTTATTAACGGCTTGGGCAAGAATTAGCTCGTGGATTAAACAAAACATTTCCACATTATATACTCGACATGACCTTAAAATAGCGACTCAACGTTGGCTATATCATGAAAAAAGCAGTCATCTATTAATTCATTCCAATACCAAAATAAAAATAATTAACAGTATTATAGACGATAATAATTTTACCTTTAACAATGATGAAAAAGCGTTTATTGCTGCCTCAGTAAACAATCTAAAACGTGCCAATCTTCTTAAAAAAACAGTTATCGCCACATTTTTAGTATGCTCTTTTAGCTTAGCTTGGTTATCAATATCACTTAGTCAAACCAATGAAAAAATAACAACAACACGAAATAACGCCGAGAACCTGATTTCTTTTATTATTTATGATTTAAAAGACAAACTTGAACCCCTAGGTAAATTAGAATTACTCAATATAGTTGCAGACAAAACCCTTAAATATTTTGAGCAGGCAGGCACATATAACTTAACGGGAAAAGCTTTACTTCAGTGGACTGAATCGCTTCACATACTGGGCAAAATCAATATTAGTAAAAATAATTACATCACAGCAGAGTCATATTTTAAACAAACCTCAGTAGCATTAAAGCAAGCTTTAAAGAATGATAATACTAACGAAAAACTACTCGAGTTACACATGCTAGCTAATTACTGGTTGGGCTATGCTGCCTATTTACAGTCAGACTATATTTCAGCTGAGCCCTTTTGGATTGAGTATAGTAAACATGCCGATATCTTATTTTCACTTTACCCTAAACCTGAATGGCAATTAGAACAATCTTATGCGTTAAACAATCTTGGTTCATTAGCAGAAAAAAACAACCAATTAACAGCTGCTAGCCACTATTTTGAGCAGTCTGCTGCAATCAAATTATCGTTACTAAAAACACAACCCGATAATTTATCATTAAGAGCCGACTTAGCCGACACTCGTTCTTGGCAAAGTAACATACAAGCAAAATCAGGGAAATTATTATCTTCAATCAAATACTTAGAAGAGGCTCTCTCACAGCTTAAGCAAATTAATTATACCGAAATTAACTTTAAACATATTGAAGATTTAGCTTATTTAGAACAAAATATTGCGATTTTGTATTATAATTCTGGTGATTTACCCAATGCTGAAATTCACACTCAGGCGGTACAAAAAAATCTCCTTACATTAGTCAATAATGATGACAACAATTATTCATTTAAAGAGAGCTTATTAGATAGCTATTTATTATCAATACGAATATTTATTAACCATAATAAAAGCGACCAAGCATTAATTTACTTAGATAAAAGTAAAGTTTTAATTAATAGACTTAAAAGTACAGAGAGTAAAACCACAGACTTAATTGCAATAAATATTAATTTATTACAATATCAAGCTCAAGCAATGGCCTTGCTTAAGCAAAATCAAAGCGCTCTTGTCGCAATAACAGACGCAATGGTGTTATTTAAACAACACTTATCTATTAAAACGCACACAACTTTTTATGCTCGCCTCTTATTAACAAAATGGAATATAGTAAACGCCATACAAAATATGGATAATATCGCCATTAAAAAAGAGTTAATAGAAATAAAAGTCCTGCTTGAATCTAAACTACAGCGTAGTAAACCTAATTATAAAACCCTCTCTATTTACTTAGCGATACTTTCTTCTATACAGCAATATTCACCAGATAATCCTTGGTTGAAAATTTATCAGCATTCTGATTATAATATTCCAGAATATTCAATAAGTAACGTGAAATAAAAATAACTCGCAGATAATTAACCATTTGCAGTATTTAAAACGTCTAAAAGGCCCACAACAATGACAACAGCCATACAAATACAGAATAGAATTACTCTTTATTTAGAAATAACCAAAAACTACGATAATTCACATAGCTACAGATATTTATCTCTTATGGATAATGGTGCTGTAGTTAATTTAGAAGGCTTAGTTATTTCTCAGCCAACTATAATCACAGTGCAGTTAACCGATGTTACTAAAACCAGCTACGTTATTACCCAGTGCCTCATTCCTTGTGATCAAAAAACAGTGACCGCTAACATTCGTGATATCAATAGTTCACAACTCGTTACACTAACTGACAAAGATAATGAAACGGGACCTAAAAGTTATAACTTTGTTATCATTGCTAATGACAAACAGACAGGTGAACAAATTGTGTGTGATCCACAAGCACGTAACAAAGGAAAAAATAATTAACTGAATAAAGGGAGCAATAGCTCCCTTCTCGCTTTATCTTCTGTAGCGTCTAAATTCCCTGATTAGTCCTTTGCATCAACGCGCCTACTTAGCAAAACTAAATTATAGCCTTAGTCATTCCCTTAATTATCACTAATCAACATTCATACAGTTAGCATAATAAGTGACTGTTGCAGGCCAATCAGAAAACACACCGACTACACCTACCTCTTTTGCTAAAACGTCTAACAATATAAGTACATCTGCTTCACTCTTTACTACATCAGTTATACTCTGATAATACCAGCCACCGCCATTAGCAAGTAACCCTGAACGTTCAAGCGACCAAGCAATAATCTTAAGGCCTGCCGCTTTCGCAGCTTTAGCGTATAATGAAGGCGTGATTTTCCCCTCTGAATCTAAAGTAACTAACATCCATACTGGTGGAGCTAAGTAATTAACACCTTGGCTTTTTAGCTGTGTCATACTGGGTTCCCACGTTGTAGAATTTTGAGGGTCAAAAGCTGTATTATCATATCTGCCATCAAGAAATACCGCTTGCTTACCAAATTTAGCATTTTTTGTAATCCAATATTCAACATCTTTAAGGCTAAATGATTGCGGATAAACTTGAGAGGGTGATACACCTGCAGATATGTATTCATTTAACATTTTTTGCGCATAATCTTTTTGGCTGAAATTATTAAATGGCATAGATACACTGGCCTGCTTTAATTCTGGGGTCATTTTTACACCCGCATTTTTAAACATTTCTATACTCTCAGCATGCGTCATCAATGTTCCTGCACCTGAGTACAGATCAGTACGCCAACTAGGTGTACCCGCTAAATATTCATCTACTGTTGTCGCTTGTAAATTAGCGCCGTCCATCTTACCATTAAGTTGTTTAAATTGAGCCAGTGTAATATCACTTGTACAACACTTAGCTGTAGCAGGTGTACCATTAGTCAGGTTTGCGGGCGAAAATGGTTGTGAGCATTGCTTTGCAAGTTCGGGGATAGCTAAAATATTAGTTGTTGTGGCTAAATCGCACTGTGAGTGACGGCATACCAACACTTCATCTAAAGTAAAAGTAACATCGCATTCTACAATTCCAGCACCAGAATCAATCGCTGCTTGATAAGACTCTCTTGTGTGCTCAGGGAATAACATAGGAGCACCACGATGGCCTAATGAAAAATCAGAGCGATAAAAAGTATTATCTTTGCACTGTTGCAACTTCGTTTTTAACTGACTAGTTGTCATTTCATTAATTAAAAATAAAGGTCTTAGCCCAATCTTGGCAACGATTTTCTCTGTCACCTTATCGGTGACTTCATTGGTAGTATTCATAACATGGCTACTATTGCAGCCTAAGTGAAAGAAGGAAGCCACTAAACAAAAAATAAACCCATTATTTTTTAAGGAAGAAGTGAACATAGTTGTTCCTTTTATCAACTCAGTTATATTAATTAACTTAATCTGTTTAATAGAAAATATCGCTTAAGATTTTGACATAATAGATAATTATTATTGCAATTTAATGAATAATTTTATATCGGATTAGTCTCTTGAGTTCAAATATAAGAGGAAGGCAAACAACCACTCACTTCATGCCCAGTTTGACACAAAATATCATGAAGTGAAGTGGTGAATAATTGGGAACCTGAATCAAGTTAAAGGTGAAAAGATTACTCGATTGAATAACCGAGTAATCATTCCAAAAACCCTTTATAGCATAATTTATAAGGTAACGAACTCTTCTGCAGACGTGGGGTGAATCGCAATAGTATTATCAAAATCAGTCTTAGTTGCGCCCATTTTCATTGCTACCGCAAAACCTTGCAGTAACTCATCACTACCAAAGCCAATGCTATGTAAACCCACTACTTTTTCATCTTTACCTGCACAAATGAGTTTCATACGTGTAGGATCACGATAATCTTCAGTTATCGCTTGGTAAAGCGCGGTAAATTGAGAGTTATAAACAGTAATATTATCTTCACCGTATTGTTCAACCGCTTCCGCTTCTGTTAAGCCAACAGTGCCTATCACAGGGTGGCTGAATACAACCGTAGCAATACCTGTGTAATCTAGATGTTCATCAGGCTTATTATTAAATAACCGTTCACATAAACGTCGGCCAGCAGCAACAGCAACAGGGGTTAATTGTGCACGACCTGTATTATCACCCACAGCATAAATACCAGGTACATTAGTATTTTGATATTTATCAGTAACAATAAAACCTCGTTTATCAAGTGCTACACCAGCAAGATCTAAATTAATATTATCTGTGGCTGGTTCACGACCAATAGCCCAAACCAATGTTTCAACAGGACCAATAGATTTACCATTAGTAAGATGAACTACCAATTGCCCATCTGCTAACTTTTCAATTCGTTCTGGAGTGCTATGGTTATGTAATGTTGGACCATGTTTTTCCATTTGCTCAACCAGCGTAGTACTTAGCATTTCATCAAAAGTACGTAATGGTTTTTCATTTCGCACTAATAAATGCGTTTGTGTACCTAAACCATGAAAAACACCTGCTAATTCAACAGCAATATAACCTGCACCAATAACAGCAACTGATTTGGGTTGCTCTGTTAGGGCAAAAAATCCATCTGAATTAATACCAAATTCTGCACCTTCAATAGTAGGTATTGACGGACGCCCCCCAGTAGCAATAGTAATATGATCGGCGGTGTATAAAGTACCATCAACATCCACCGTGTTTTTATTAACAAACTTGGCAAAACCTTGAATGACTGTAACATCATTGGCATCAAAACCACGTTGGTATGCAGCATGAATACGCTCAATGTAAGCTTCGCGATTTTTGATTAAACGATTCCAATCAAAACCATTATGTTCAATTTTAAAATCACCTAAATTAAAGCCATAGTCATGCGCATATTTCAACGCATCACTAATTTGGCCAGCATACCACATGGCTTTTTTAGGAACACACCCCACATTAACACAAGTACCGCCTATATATTTTGCTTCAATAACCGCCGCTTTTTTACCTAATCGTGCCGCTCTGTTTGCTGATGCAATACCACCACTACCTGCACCGATTGCTAAATAATCAAAATGTTGAGTCATAATATGTTCCAAGAAATTAATTTATATGGTTTGATCTGGGGATGAAATAGTATTATTCAATCGATTTTTAAACTAACTCACATGAAGTTCAATGACTTTCGTATTTAAATAACCATAAATATTTTTTGCAGCCAAAGGTTTACTGTATAAATACCCTTGAATGAAATGACAGTTGCGTTGGGTAAGATAGTCAAATTGCTCTCTTGTTTCAACTCCTTCAGCAATGCAATGCATATTTAAGCGTTCTGCTAAAACAATGGTGGCATCAACAATGGCTTCATCGGTTTTTTCGATGCCTATACCTGAAATGAAGCTGCGATCTATTTTTATAATATCAAGAGGTAATCGTTTTAAATACGACAAGGAAGAAAATCCCGTACCAAAGTCATCAAGTGCTAGTATGACTCCTAGATCGGACATTGCATTCATCGTCTTTATGGCATTTTCTGGCTCGGATAATAACGCACTTTCTGTTACTTCTATTTTCAATAAATGTGCAGGTAACTCATGTTTTTCTAGCAATTCAGTAATGTATGAGACCAAATGAGCTTTAGCAAAATGCTGCGCTGATAAATTTACCGATAAGTATAACGTAGGATGACCGTTATGCCATTTTTTCAAATCAATTAAACCACGCTCTAATGCCGCTTCAGTCATTGGTATAATTAACCCTAATTCTTCAGCAATATTAATAAAACCTGCAGGCGAGATTATTCCTTGTTGGCTTTGCCAGCGCATTAGTAACTCAAAACCAGCAGTTTGTCCTGTTCGCGTATCAACAATAGGCTGGTAGTAATTGATGAATTCATTATTACTGTAAGCTATTTTGACCCTAGTCTCTTTAGTCAAGCGCTCGGCAGCTTGAGTATTCATTTCTTGAGTAAAAAACTGAAACGTATTCCTACCTACTTGTTTCGCATGATACATTGCAATATCGGCATGACGTAGTAACTCATTTGAATCTCGTGCATTGTTAGGGTATAAGGCAATGCCAATACTAGCACCAATACTGACTTCATGATCTTTTAGTGATGCAGGTTTCTCTACTGCGGCTATAATTTTTTGTGCTACTAATCCCAAGTGCCTAATATCACGAAAAGACTCTAAAAGTATAACAAACTCATCTCCACCTATGCGTGCTATGGTGTCGCCAGTCCTTAATAATTGACGTAACCTGCGTGCAACTTCTACCAATAGTTGGTCTCCGTAATCATGTCCTAATGAATCATTTACTTGTTTAAATCTATCTAAATCAACAAAAAACAGGGCGATAGATTTGTTTTTTCTTTTAGAAAGCTCCATAGCATGTCCAATGCGCTCAAGTAATAAACTTCGATTAGGTAGGTCTGTTAAATGATCATAATTTGCTAAGTAGCGCAGTTCTTTTTCTGCAGTTTTTTGAGCACTAATATCGGTAAAAACACAAACATAATGTAAATTGTGAGTGGTTTTATTTCTACCAACATTAATATTGACTATAACATGAAATTCTTCACCAGAATCAGTAGCAACTAGCTCTTCACCTCGCCAGTGCTGCCCCTCTTTTAATGAAGGAAATAGTGTTTGAAAAAATAGCCAACGTTGTTTTGGCAAACCCATAAAATTATGATTTAAAATAAACTTTTCCTCAGGCAATCCAAAAACATTACGTAATGACTGATTTGCTGTTATACGTGTAAAATCATCGTTTACAATCAGTACCCAGTCATTAGTTTGTTTAAATGCTTCGCCGTAATATTGACTACGTACCTCTGCAGCGCGTGTTTTGGTTATATTCGTATAAGCACCCGTAATTCTGCTGGGTTTGTTTTGATGATCTAAAGTGACTATTTTGCCTAAATCTCTGTACCATAACCAGTGTCCCTGTGAATGTTTGAGTCGATAAGTACAGGCAAACGTTTCATTAAGATCATTTTTTTCAATAAATAACTTCCATTGTGAGAGAAAGCTATCCTTATCATCAATATGAATTAATTCAATATGTTGCTCAAAGGTATGTGCAGTAGCTAAATCCACATAGCCTAACTCTTGAGCGATTCGTTTACCAAACATCATGTTATTTTGGGCTTGCCAATCCCATACTTCACTATTGCTGCCGACCAATGCTAGTTGAAGGCGGTTTTCTCTGAACTTGACTTCTTCATGACTCGCTAATAACTGTTGTTTTTGCTTATTTCGTCGATAGAGCCATAAAGAGAATAATGTAAGCAAAAATGCGGTATAACTAATATAAGCAAGGGGAGATTTCCAAGGAGCATAACTGACAATAATTTTAACTCTTTGACTCGTACTGTATTTTCCAGTTATTGGTGATTTCGCCCGTACAGAAAGAGTATGAGTACCTGAAGGTAAGCTGGCAAACGTGATTTTATTGTCAGTTGTTGGAGGGTAACTTACATTACTCTCACCGATTAATCGATACTCATAAACGACTTCTCCTCTATCAGCATATGACAGTGTTGAAAAATCGAAACGAATGCCTACATCATCATAGCGTAAGTGAACATCTTGTTGTTGATTAATAAGTAAAGGTAAGTCTAGCTGCCTAGATAACACGTTAATCGCAGTAACATAAATATTAATGTTGTCATTCCCGTGTTTGTTTTTTAATTTTAATGGATCAAAAATACTTACCCCTTCCATTGAACCATAAGCAAGATTGCCATTCGCTAATTTAATGCCTGCCCCATAATTAAACTCCATTGCTGGGAAACCGTCAGCAATGGTAAAATTACGTATCAATAGTGTATCAGTATCTAATAAAAATATTCCTTTGTGAGTAGAAAACCAAATATCACCTTCATTGTCAGTTAATAAACTGTAAACATTATTATCAATAACTGAGTTTTGACTATGATAAAAATACTTGGGCTTAAAGGAGGGGTACTCTAAGCCAATTAGCCCCTTTGTTGGGTAACTTAGCCAAAAAATATTGTTTTTATCAATTACCCAGTTTCCAAATGAAATCCATTCATTAGCCGATATGTTGGGGTGTTGATAGAGACGGACAGTTTTTTTTGTGACAGTATCATAGCTCCATAAAGCATCATTGGTTGAGAACAATAGCGTGTGGCTATCAGGTAAACTTCCTAAGAAGTTAAAAATTTTATTAAGAGGTACAACTTTACTTAATTCATTTAAGGTATCAATTTGTCCTGTTTGCAAATCAATGACGGCCGTTTCTTCATCGTAGACTAACCATAGATAACGATAATCTTGTAAGTAAGCTGAATAGTGATCTTTGGCTAAAATGGCCATTATTTCATCAGTAAAGTGAAATGATAGAAACTGTTGTAATGCTTCATTGTATAGCAGTATCCCTTGCTCGGTTGATAATATCAAAAGCTTGTTTTTGTACGGGAAAACATTGTAAACATCAAAGTTTTTTAATTGCTTATCTGTTGTTACTGCTACGGCAATCTGCTCTACGGTGCGTTTTTCAATATCAAGACTATTCAGGCCATGACTAGTGCCAACCCAAACTTTTTGAGGATTATTTTGTTGCTCTTCAATTACCCAAACAGCATTGTCATCTAAGCTATTGGGGGTGTTTTTTTGGTAACGATAATTTTCAATAAGCTCCAGTAAAGGATCCCACAAATACACGCCGGAAGATTGCGACCCAAGCCAAAAAACGCCCCCTTTATCTTGCGCGATAGAAATAATTTCATTATTAGCAATGTTTTCGAAATACTCACTAAGCCCAAAGAGAAATGCACCTTGTTGCTTTTTAGTGTCTATAACATGTAAACCATCATTACTGACAATGTAGAGCTGCTTGCCATCTGGTAAAAATTGCCAGACATCAATATGCTTCAATATTAGTTTATACGCTTCAATATTTTTTTTTGTTTCAATGTAATCCGTTATATTCTCTACATTAACGCTAAAAACACCATTATTTGTGCCCATATATAAGTTTTCATACTCGTCAATATGTAAAACATATACTTTATTCGCTTTTACATTACTAGTATCATTTGTGCTAGTTTCGACAGATAAGGTTGGTAATTTTCGCCATTGTTTTAATGATACATGATAGGCATACACACCAAGCCTTGTCGCAATGTATAGTACTTGTTTGTGGTATTTAATGGAAAAAATATTTTCTTTTTCGGGCAGTTCTTCTGATAAATCTAGAGTTAAATGAAATTCAGTTTTATTGGCTTGATAAAAGCCCACCATTTTACTTGTGGCTAGCCAGTAACCTGATTCATTATCACTATTTATACCTTCTGTAATATCGATAGCTATATGACCAGAACTTTCAGATTTATTGGTAAAAATTAACTGGTATTGATCCGTGTCAGGTTGATAACGATAAAGCCCTTTATCTACATTTATCCAAATAAAACCTAAATGATCTTGTTTAACAAAGAAAATACTTGAGTCGATAAAGCTATTATCAGGGCCTGGAAGTTGCCTGAAAGAATAACCATCATAGATATTGAGTCCATTATCTGTAGCGAGCCAAACAAACCCATTTTTGTCTGTTAATATTGAACTTACGGTGCCTTGAGATAAACCGTTTTCAACGGAAAGTTGTGTTAAAAATAAGTTATGTATTTTGCTTTTGGCATATACAGAAGTAATTGATGCATACAAGCTAATAAGGTAAATTAATAAAATAAATTTAACTCTACATACCATAGTTTTTCCAACACCCATCGATAACAGCAAAGACAACATAACTTTTAACCACATTAATTATAGCAAGTAATATGCGATCATGCGTGAATTACTGAACGTAAAATCATCTTTGCATTGTAAATACCTCTTGAATATTTAATATTTGTCATTACATAGTTTAGTATCGTTCATTTATTTCGTGCCTATTATGACTAATCCATTATTACCCCAGACGGTAAAAAAACTTGATTTACCTGCCTTCTCTAAAATAAAACCTGAACATATTAAACCTGCAGTAGAGCAAGCTATCGCTGATTGTAAAAAAGTCATCAATGATGTTTTAAACAATAACGCTCCTTTTACATGGGAAAACTTGATACAACCCATTGATGAAGTAGACGACATTTTGTCTAAATTATGGTCTCCCGTGTCACATATGAACTCTGTGGTAAGTAGTGATGAACTACGCGAAGCATATGAGTCTTGCCTACCGTTACTTTCTGAATACGGTACTTTTGTTGGCCAACACCAAGGGCTATATCAAGCATATCAAGACTTAAAAAATAGTGAATTATTCAATCAACTAAATACAGCACAGCAAAAAGTTATCACTAATGCACTTCGTGATTTTAAACTCTCTGGTATTGCATTGAGCGATGACGATAAAAAACGTTATGGTGCTATTGTAAGTCGCCTTTCTGACTTAAGCTCAAGCTATAGCAACAATGTATTAGACGCCACCCATGCTTTTAGCGTTAATATTACCGACAAAACGGCATTATCTGGCTTACCCGAAAGCGCCCTTGCAGCTGCCAAAGCCTTAGCAAAAAGTCAAAACCAAGCAGGTTATGTGTTCACTTTAGACTTTCCTAGTTATTTGCCAGTAATGACCTACTGTGACAACCGTGATTTACGTGAACAAATGTATCGTGCTTTTGTTACTCGCGCTTCAGATCAAGGGCCTAATGCAAGAGAATTTGATAATAGCGCTATTATGGATGAAACCTTAGCTCTACGTCATGAACTCGCTAATTTACTTGGCTTTAGTAATTATGGTGAAAAATCCTTAGCAACAAAAATGGCCAATACTAGCGATGAAGTGATGGCGTTTTTACAAGGGCTTGCCGTTAAATCTCAGCACCAAGGCGAGCAAGACATTAAAGAATTAAATGACTTTGTTGCCAGTGAGTATTCACAAACCTTATCTAACAAAGAATCGAATAAAACCTTACAAGCATGGGATCTTGCCTATTACAGTGAAAAACTTAAACACGCGCGTTATGCAATATCTGACGAGGAGCTTCGCCCGTACTTTCCCAAAGACAAAGTAGTGAATGGCCTATTTGAAGTGGTTCATAAATTGTTTGGTTTGAACATTAAAGAACGTGCTCATGTTGATACTTGGCATAAGGATGTTGCTTTTTATGACGTTTTTGACAGTACAGGTGGGCTACGCGGCAGTTTTTATTTAGACTTATATGCCCGTGCTAAAAAGCGTGGCGGCGCATGGATGGACGAATGTGTTGGACGACATGCTTTACCTAACGGCGTAATTCAATACCCTGTTGCTTACCTTACCTGTAACTTTAATGGCCCTGTTGACAATAAACCTGCGCTTTTCACTCATGACGAAGTTGTTACGCTTTTCCATGAGTTTGGACACGGATTGCATCACATGCTAACGCAAATTGATGTGAGTGCAGTGTCAGGAATAAACGGTGTGCCTTGGGATGCCGTAGAATTACCGAGTCAATTTTTAGAGAACTGGTGTTGGCAACCTGAAGCGTTAGCGTTTATCTCGGGTCACTATGAAACGGGCGAACCTTTGCCTCAAGAAATGTTAGACAAAATGCTTGCTGCTAAGAATTTTCAATCTGCTATGCAAATGTTACGTCAATTAGAGTTCAGCATTTTTGACTTTACTATGCACGCTAACTATAACCCTAATGCCGAAAATAATAACGAATACATACAACAAACGCTAAACCAAGTACGCGAACAATATGCGGTAGTAAAAGCACCCGAGTTTAATCGTTTTCAACATGGTTTTAGTCATATTTTTGCGGGTGGCTATGCCGCTGGTTACTATAGTTACAAATGGGCAGAAGTATTATCTGCCGATGCTTTCAGTATGTTTGAAGAACAAGGTATTTTCAACACAGATACAGGTCACTCCTTTTTAACTAATATTCTTGAAAAAGGCGGCAGTAAAGAGCCTAGCGAACTATTTAAAGCCTTTAGAGGCAGAGCACCAGAAATAGACGCATTATTACGTCACTGTGGTATTGAAGCATAAGTTTATGACTGAAAAATTTGTAGTAGCTCAGACCTGATCTGACAGTTACCCGATTTTTAGGGTGCCTTGTCAGCTTAGATTTGAGCTAAATTCTTTTCGGCCCAAATCGATTTCCCATCAAGTAATGTTTCTAGTG
>NZ_JBHFOM010000046.1:0-39527 GCF_053543955.1 Colwellia sp. E150_009 | reverse complement strand
CCCTTTGGGAGCTCATTAGCAAACTGATAACATCGCAAAATTGAAGAAATATAGAGTAACTATGTTTAATCAATTTTCCTTGTTCTAAGCTCGCTAATGAAGCTCTGAGGTGGGAAGAAATTTAATCAAATTGGTATAAATCTCATTTACCACCTTGGTAAAATTTAAGATTCGTTTGCTATAGCATGGAAGATAAGGTTTTGAAAAAGGAAAGGGTATTTATCAATGATATTTTCCTTTGGCTAGAGTTTATTGTTAATATAGTGAAGAAAATTAAGAATATAAAAGAATCTCACCCTCATGCGCTTTGACTATCGAATTGTTTTTATTATTACTACATTGCTTTTTACTTTATCATCAAGCTTGATGATTATTAATTATGTAGACTCAGTCGAATTTACAAGAAAACAATTAAAAAACAGTTCGTTACCCTTAACTGTTGATAATATTTACACAAAAATTCAAAAACAGATTATTGAGCCTAATTTAATCGCTTCAATGATGTCTCATGATACTTTTATGAAAAATTGGCTTGTTCATGATGAAAATGACGTTGATCAAATAACCCAATATTTGCAAACTATTACCAGTAAATATCAGGTTTTTACTTCTTTTCTGGTTTCTGACAAAAGTCAAAATTATTACACGGATAATGGATTATTAGAAAAAATATCGGTTAGTAATGAAAATAATGCTTGGTATTTTAATTTTAAAGAGAAGCCTGAAGAAAATGAAATCAATATTGATTACAATTCATTCATGGGAAAATCATTAATTATGTTTATGAATCATAAAATATATGATGATAAGTCTCGCATGATTGGTGCAACAGGAGTCGGCTTAAAAACATCTTATATTAACGATATGTTAAAGTATTTTCGTGAACGTTATCATTTTAATGTTTTTTTTATGGATAATTCAGGCGATGTACTTATTTCTGAAGATGGTGGAAAGTTTAATTACCATGCAGAATTAAAAAAATTAGTACCAGAGATCAAGAATAAAGAAAAAAAAATATTTGAGTATACTGATTCAGATAAGTCATATTTGTTTACGACAAAGTATATTGACGAGTTAGATCTTTATTTAATTGTAGGCGCAAAAGTCGATCACTTTACTCAATCGGTGAAAGATGCATTTTATTTTAACATGATGATTTCTATCTTCATTACTTTACTTATTACTCTAATTGTAATTTTATATATTAAAAGCATTCATCGTAAACTTCATAAACTTGCTAGTTATGACGCTTTAACAGGCCTACCTAATAGGCGAACTTTTCATAATCAATTAGAATATTTAATTTCTCATAAGGATCGTCGCCATCAAAATATGTCACTTGTTTTTATTGATATTGATGATTTTAAAGTTATCAATGATGTGCAAGGTCATGAGGTTGGTGACAAGGCACTTGTTCTTGTTGCTGCCACATTAGAGGGGGCCTTAAGAAAAACTGATTTTATTGCCCGTTGGGGTGGTGAAGAGTTCATTGTTTTATTAATCGATACGTCGTTTGAGAGTGCAAAACTGATAGCTGAGCAGCTAAGAGTAAAAATAGAAACGAATAATTCTTTGGCTCAGCAAGTAAAGAAAAAAATAACCATTAGCTTAGGTGTTACTCAAGCAGACGATGATGATGATGCGGATTCTTTATTTAAACGTGCTGACGAGGCTTTATATGAAGCAAAAAATACAGGCAAAAACCAAGTGATAGCCATTGAAAAATCATCTACCAATAGTTAATTCTTATTTTTGTTAGGTGCTTCTCTATCTATTGTAATATGAAGTTAAATAATTCTTGGAGAGGTATGTTTCAATTTAACCGTGATAGTAATAATGCCATTTTATTAGCGGGTATTTTCGCTTTAGTTGTTGGTGTGGGTGTTGCTCGTTTTGTATTTACCTCGCTTTTGCCCGCTATGCTTGAAGATACAATTACTATCGCTTACGCAGGCATACTTGCTTCAATTAATTATTTGGGTTATTTAGCAGGGTCTATTTTTTCAATTTTTATTAAAGATATACATTCTAAAGTTAAATACTTTAGATTTGGTCTATTGGTATGTGTTGTTTCTTCTTTTGTTTTAGGTATTACTGAAAATAGTTCCATTTGGATGATTGCTAGGTTGGTTGCTGGATTTGGTGCTGCAATGGCACTTGTAGTTGGATCTTCAGTGGTGATGCTCAAATTAAAGTCGACAAATAAAACTAAGGCAATGGGAATACATTTTAGTGGTTTAGGTTTTTCAATAGTCGTTACGGATATTGTAATGCGAGCTGTTTTTTATTATGGCGGTGACTGGCGAGATGCATGGCTTATATTAGCTTTAGTTGGGGCTTTTTTATCTTGTTATTCCGCCTATATTTTACGGTTTGATAAACAACCAAAAAACGAAATAGTGAAACATAAATTTGATAAATCATTATTTTCTCCCATGGTTATTATTTTGATTTTTGCTTATTTTACTGAAGGTGTAGGCATGGTTGTACAGGCTACATTTCTACCTGATATAGTCAATTCGTTAAAAGGGTTAGACGGTTATGGTGGCTACGTATGGTTGGTGGTTGGTCTTGCGGGTATTCCATCTTGTGTCATTTGGATGCGTTTAGCGCACCGCTTTGGCAGTATAAATATTATGATTGTTGCCATGTTATTGCAAGTTGTTGGTATTTTAATTCCTACATTGTCTAGCAGTATTATAATGAACATTATTAGTGGGTTGTTGTATGGCGCAACATTTATAGGGTTAGTTGCTTTGTTTATGAATTTTGGTGGACAACTTTCACACAAAAATCCTGTATTTATTATGGGAGCAATAACCTCGGCTTATGGTGTAGGTCAAATTATTGCACCATTGTATTGTGTGGCTTTAATAGAACAATTTAGTAACTACCATTATGCCTTGTATTTAACAGCGTTTATTGTTTTGTGCGGCATTCTATTGTTAATTTACGCATTGCGTAACGTAAAAGAAGCAAAACAATGTATGCAATAGAGTATTAGTTATCTTTCAATAATTCGTTCAAAAGGTGGTAAAGAGTCAAGCAGTTGTTTGCCATAACGTTTGGTCACTACGCGTTTGTCCATTAAAGTTATTACCCCTTCATCCTTTTCATTGCGTAATAATCGTCCACAAGCTTGCACAAGTTTTTTAGAGGTGTCGGGCACTGATAGACTCATAAAAGGGTTACCTCCTTTTGTGGTAATATATTCTGCTTGGGCTTGTTCAACGGGAGATGTTGGCACTGAAAAGGGTAGTTTAGTAATGATTAAGTTATTTAAATAGTTACCTGGTAAATCTAACCCTTCAGAAAAACTTTGGGTGCCAAAAATAATACTAGCTTTGTTATCATCACATTGTTGTTTATGATGTTCAATAATATGTTGGCGAGAGTGTTCTCCCTGAACAGCAATATCAAGTTTGTATTTGTCTCTAAGTGCTTGTGCGACTTTTTCCATTTGCCAATAAGACGAAAATAATACTAAGGTTGCACTACCGTGATCTATATATTTAGGTAATTTTTCAATAAGCTCATCGGTAAACTTCAAGGCACTAGGTTCGTTAATCATATTGGCAACCACAAGCTGCGCGTTGTTTTGATAATCGAACGGTGAAGTAACTTGTTGATATTGGCTTCCGTCATTATTTTTTAAGCCAGCTTGAAAACGAAAATGATCAAACGAATTTAAAGCAAGTAAGGTTGCAGAGCATAATACAGCACCTTCACATTGGCTCCATAATTTATCTTCTAAGGTAAAACCTACTTCTATTGGTGAGGCGCATAGTAAATAGTCTTGGCGGGCATTAGCTTTTATTGGGGAGTGTTTTTGAATCCATCTTGCCATAGGTGCCGCTTTGTCACTGTCGGTTTTGGCGTACATATGCCAAAGCGCTTGTAAATTTTCCAGTCGTTGCAACATAAAACCTGCTTCGCTCAATACAGGTTCGGCAAGATACATTTTACAATCGCCATCTTTAACCGCTTCAATTAAGGCATTGTAGAGTTTATTTAAATGGCTCAATGATTTTTTACTGAGCTCATTACAATCTTCCGCCCAATTCTTTAATGTTTTAGGAATAATACCATTGTCAAATCGGTAAACTTGCTCATCTTTTTGATTGAAATTGCTATTATTCTCAGTGCCGTTTTCTGCAAAATATATTGAGGCGTTATTGTCAACAAAGGTGAGGACTTTTTGCATTTCTATGAGTAAATCTTGACAATCATCACTGAGTTTAAGTGCTGGCGAAATGGCGCGTTGTGATTTGATTAGCTTAGCCATTTTATCGCCAGTTTCCCTTAGTTTTGTTAACCATTCAATTGCGCCACGTAAGGTGATATTAGCACTTGAGTGATCACGGGTTACTTTAGGTAAATGATGGGCTTCATCAATAATATAAAAAGTTTCATCGGGCGCTGACAATATTCTTCCACCGCCTAATTCAAGATCAGCCAATAATAAACTATGATTTACCACTAATACGTGTGCTTGCTCCATGGTTTCACGTGCTTTATGAAACGGGCAATGTTGGTGTTCAGATAAGGTTTTCAAACAGCTGTGTTTATCACTTTGTACTTGGGACCAAATATGATGTGCAATAGGGGTTTTCCATGAATCAATATCGCCATGCCATGAGCCGTCGGTTAATGCCTTATGCATAGCATTTAAGGTACGAATATCACTGGCTTTGGGTTTTTCAGCAAAGGTAAAGCCTGCTTGGGGCGAGTCAGTGGCAACAGCTTGCGTGAGTTTTTGACGGCAAACATAACGTTGACGGCCTTTAACTAAAGCAAAATCAAATTTTAGCCCCGCGTGTTTTTTCAAAAAAGGTAAGTCTTTATCTACTAATTGTTCTTGTAATGCGACGGTGGCAGTGGAAATACATACTTTTTTGTTACGTGTTAGTGCCAGTGGAATTGCACCTAAGCTATAAGCAAGTGATTTACCCGTACCAGTGCCAGCTTCTATTGTTATAATTTTTCGGTCTTTATTGTATTCACCGGCTAAAGTTTTTGCTATTTCAGCAATAAGAAAGGTTTGCTGTTGTCTGGGATTAAAATGGCTTAAATTTTCACCAATAGCTTTATAAGATTGACGAATTAGTTGTTTTAACTTGTCTGTTAGCATTTAGCGCGGTTTCCATAAAACAGATAAATAAGATATAGTGCTGTATATAATAACAGCTTTTTGTTATTTCTTCTTAATATTTTTATATTGTTTCATAAAAGGTCAATTAAATTGTCGCAACATATTCAAAGTGGTTTTTTATTAAGTCGTCACGTACAAGACAAAGGTAATGCTTTGCAGATCACGTTATGGTTAAAAACACATACTGGTGCGCAAAAGTTGGTGATTGATAATGAACTAGCCGTTTTTTTTATAGAAGAAACACACATTAATTATGCTATTGATCTTTTAAAACAACATGATATTAAGTTGATTAAGCAACAAAATTTGGCTTTACAAACGTTTACGCAAACCCCTGTGCATGGCTTTTACTTTGCTAATTTAGCACAATTTTATCGGGCTAGAGAATGTTTGAAAGCAAAACAAATTAAATGTTATGAAGATGATATACGTCCTGATGATCGGTATTTAATGGAGCGGTTTATTACCGCAGATATAGATTTTATTTGTACTCCTCAAGTGAAGTGCAAAAAATCAAAAGACATGTTATCAATTCATTTGACCATGTTATCGCTAGATATTGAGTGTTCAATGGCAGGAGAGCTATATTCTATTGGACTTTATGCAAATAATACGTATAGAGAAAACTACCTTGAAACAGCTTCTAATAAAAATATTGCCAGTGAATTAACTTGCGTATTAATGATAGGTAAACCTGAACCAGATGCTGCGCCTTATATCGTTTGGGTTGAAAATGAAAAACAGTTGTTAATTGAACTGATAAACCAAATTACTATTATTGATGCGGATATATTGATTGGTTGGAATGTTATTAACTTTGATTTTAATTTATTACAGAAACGTTGTGATCTGCACAAGGTTAAATTTGCTATAGGACGCGATGCTACCGCGCCACGTTGGCGTACTAATAGCAATAATACGGATCAACAGTTTATTGAAATAGCTGGGCGTGTTGTGCTCGACGGAATAGATTTACTGAGAACGGCTACGTATAGTTTTCCAAGTTTTTCGCTTGATAATGTAGCGAATACATTATTGGGAATAGGAAAGAAGGTTGATGATGTTGATAATAGAGTGGATGAAATCACGGATAATTTTTTGCATAACAAGCAGGCTTTAGCGGCTTATAACCTTGAAGATTGTCGTTTGGTGTGGCTCATTTTTGAAAAAACACAACTGTTAGAGTTTGCCCAGCTTCGCGCTCAATTAACTGGGCTTGCAATCGACAGAATCGGTGGGTCGGTAGCGGCGTTTACCAACCTTTATTTACCTAAGTTGCATCGTAGTGGTTACGTTGCGCCAAATATGGGGGACGGTGTTTCAGATCTAATTTCGCCAGGTGGCTATGTAATGGACTCTATTCCAGGCTTATATGACAATGTTTTAGTGCTTGATTTTAAATCACTTTATCCTAGTATTATTCGCACGTTTAAAATAGATCCTATGGGGTTAATTGAAGGACTTATTGAAAATAAGCAAGTTAATAAACAAGTAATAAAGGGGTTTGATGGAGCATACTTTTCACGCACTAAACATTTTTTACCTGATATTATCACTTCGCTTTGGTCCGAACGTGATAAAGCTAAGTTGCAAAAAAATGCTGCTTTGTCACAAGCCATAAAAATTATTATGAATAGTTTTTATGGCGTTTTAGGATCAACTGGCTGTCGGTTTTTTGATCCCCGTTTATCAGGGTCTATTACAAAACGCAGCCATGAAATATTAAAGGCCACAAGCAAATGGATTGAAGAAAAAGGCTTTCGTGTGATCTATGGTGATACAGATTCTATTTTTGTGCATGTAGGTAAAAATAAAACCGCTTTTGAGTGCAAAGCACTAGGTGTTGAATTACAGGATTTTATTAATGAGAAATGGCAACAAATCTTAGCAAATGAGTTTGATTTATCTTGTGATTTGGAAATTGAGTTTGAAACACATTTTACTAAATTTTTAATGCCAACGATCCGTGGCCGAGATGTTGGAACAAAGAAACGTTACGCTGGTTTAATTACACTAGATGAGAATGTTTTAGATGGCGAGGTTTTAGAAAACAAACAAGTTAGCACACAACACAATAGGGCAAAAAGGCAAACACAAAAGCTTATTTTTAAAGGGTTGGAAAGTGTTAGAACAGATTGGACAAAGCTTGCTAAAGAGTTCCAACAAACCTTATATTTAAAAATTTTTAATCAAGAGCCAGTCAATGATTATATTAAAAATACAGTTGATAAAACGATAAAAGGTGAATTTGACGACAAACTTGTTTATCGCAAGCGAATTAGAAGAAAGTTGAGCGACTATATTAAAAATGTTCCACCACATGTGAAAGCTGCCCGCCTAGCCGATGACATGAACAGAAAGCTTGGTAAACCATTACGTTATCAAAAGCGCGGTTGGATTGAATATTACATTACTGTCAATGGGCCACAAGCGGTAGAATATTTGTCATCTCCCTTAGATTACCAGTTTTATATCGACAGACAATTATGTGCGGTTGCCGATGGCATTTTGCCATTTATAGGAAGTAGTTTTGGGCAAATAACTGATGCCCAGTTAGGTTTGTTCTAGTCACTTTCGTAATACAGGAACTATATAGATGTATTTCTTCTAAATTTAAATGAGATAACAGGTGAAAAGTACGTTAATTCAAGGTATAAATACAAGTAAGTTTTAGATGGCTAGATAGCTGTTTATACCAATGCACATTTTTAAATTTTTAAACATAGGTGTTTAAGATACATGAAACAAAATACTAAAATTGTAACAGCAGGCCGCAAAGCTAAATGGACAAATGGCGTTGTAAATCCCAGTGTTACTCGTGCTTCAACTGTGGTATTTAATACAGTAGATGAAATGAATAGTGCTTTAAAAAATAAGCATAACCAAACGATGGTTTATGGTCGACGGGGTACAACAACTGCTTTTGCTTTTAGCGATGCCATGACAGAACTTGAAGGTGGCGCAGGGTGTGCACTTTATCCATCAGGAACTGCAGCTATTACTAACGCAATATTGTCTTTTGTTGCAAGTGGTGATCATATTTTAATGGTAGATAGTGTTTATGAACCGACTCGTGACTATTGCGATAAAATACTAACTAAAATGGGAGTGGAAACTACCTATTATGATCCGTTGCTTGGTGCAGATATTGAAGCCTTAATTCAACCCAATACTCGTATTGTCTTTTTAGAATCTCCAGGTTCTATTACGATGGAAATACAAGACGTTCCTACCATCGCGAAAATAGCCCATCAACATGATTGTATTGTAATGCTTGATAACACGTGGGGCGCAGGCATTAACTTTAAACCTTTTGAGTATGGTGTTGACATCAGTATACAAGCTGCAACTAAGTACATTGTTGGGCATTCTGATGTAATGCTAGGCACAGCAACAGCAACAGACAAATATTGGCCACAGTTACGCGATAACAGCTATTTAATGGGGCAATGTACATCACCTGATGATCTCTACCTTGCATTACGTGGTATTCGTACTATTGGTGTGCGTTTGAGGCAGCATCAAGAAAGTGCGTTAAAAGTTGCGAATTGGTTAAAAGACAGACCAGAAGTGGATACTATTTTACATCCTGCTTTTGAATCTTGTCCAGGGCATGAATTTTTCAAACGTGATTTTACAGGGTCAAATGGTTTATTTTCTTTCACGTTAAATTGTGGCAATAAAGCGGCGCTTACTGCATTTTTAGATGGTTTATCACATTTTAAAATGGGCTATTCATGGGGGGGCTTTGAATCACTTATTTTAGGAATAACGAGTGTTGATTCGATTCGTAGTGCAACACAATGGACTGCAGAGTTTCCGCTGATTCGTTTGCATATTGGTTTAGAAGATGTAGATGATTTGATTGAGGATTTAGAACAAGCTTTTGTTCGTTTTCATGAGAAATTATAGTTCAAGCACTCGAAATAGTCAGTTGTGTTAACTTGAAAAAAATATTGGCGCTTGTTGCAATGGCAATAAGCGCCAATTAGAGACTATCAGCTAAACTTATTTACATAGCGTATTTTATTTACCAAGTAACATAAATATTTTTTTTGCGATATCTGTATTATCTTGTAAACCGTTAAATAACTCACTTTGTTCACCAAAAGCAAACACTGGAACATCAATTGCCGTATGTCCGCCTGAAGTCCAGCCGCTATTAGTGCGTTTGTCCATAATACTTTTTATAGTTTTGATTAACGCCAACTCACTAGCTGATGTTTTTTTGCTTTGATACATGTTTTTAGTTTTATCTACTTTGGCGTTGTGCTTACTGTCTTTAAGTAAGTTTAATTCGTCTTGAGATAATTCAAAATTGAATAATGATGTTGTGTTTTCTGCTTTGATTTCATTATTTGTTAATTGTTTGGCAATATAATTAACTGAGTGTTTCATTGTACGTAAATTAGCAGCATTCCATTCGTATTTTCCGTTTGCAGCAATGGTAAAACCACCCGTACTATGATCGGCAGTAATGATAACAAGCGTATCAGGATTATGCTTAACAAAATGCTCTAAATACTCAATTGTTTTGGCTAAATCATCCATTTCGGCCATTGCGTCACTAATATCATTACCATGGCCTGCCCAATCAATTTGGCTGCCCTCTATGAGCATAAAAAAACCATTATCAGCTTTATTATCAGAATGTTGTAAGTCTATTAGATGATGAAGACCCGCTTTAGTCATAGCAGATAAACGATGTTTATTTGAATCATCTAACGCCCAAGGTAAGCCTGTATCAGCAAAAAGCCCCAACACTGGTTTGTTCTTTGGAAAATTTGCTAAACCATCATAATTATCAATATAGTGGAAACCTGCTTGTTTAAACTCATTGACTAAGTTTCTGTCTTCACGAATAAAGTATTTCCAACCGCCACCAAGGTATAGATCGGCTTTGATGCCCTCATCAATATAACTATCGGCAATTTCATTATAGTTTTTACGGTATTCATTATGTGCGAGATACGAAGCTGGAGTAGCATGGTTGATTTGAGAGGTTACGACAACACCCGTTTTTTTCCCTTGTAATTTTGCCCACTCCAATACGGTTTGAACGTTTTTTTTATTTACATCAACACTAATAGCACCATTGTAACTTTTTACACCTGTAGCTAACGCCGTAGCCGCTGCTGCCGAATCAGTAACCACCCCTGATATAGGCGCAGGATAAGTACTAGACATACCTTTTAAGTAACGGTCGAAAACAGTTTCCTCTATTTCTGGTGTAACGGGGTTGTCATTGAAGTAACGATAGGCCGATGTATAAGCTGGCCCCATACCATCACCCACAACCATAATAATATTCTTTGGTGTGGAGCTTGTTACTGTATTTGCACTTTGTGCAGTATTACTTTCTGTTTTTACTGTTTTATTCATGTGAGCATTGTTTGCGCAAGATACGCAAAGCAAAGATATTGTTAACGCTGATAAAACAAATTTCATTTTCTATTGTTCCTTTTCTAAAATTATAGGGTTAATTCAAGATCAACCCACACTAATCTGTGATCTGACGAAGCGGCTCTGTCTTTGATTAAACGATAGGTTTCATCTTTTTTTTGTGGCCAAAATACACCAGAATTTTTTATCGTAAAGTCGAGTGCAGAAGGTAGTACATAATCTGCTCGCATCCCCCAGTATGCCGTATGGTATTTGGCATTATTATTATCGGTTCTATACAATTCCCCGCCAATACTTGTGGGCATTGGGTCTTGTAGCTTATTGTTTGTTAATAGTGACTTTATACCTGAATTTATTGCATCACCTTCTACGCTTGACGCATTTTGATCGCCTAAAATAACAAATGGTTTGTTTGGTGATAATCCACCTTTTTTGCCACCGTCGTCATAAATGTAATTGGCTTGCGTATTATCAATATAATCTCTCCAAAAACGAATTTCGTCATGGTTTCGATTACCATTTCTATTTTCTGGACCGTCAAAAACAGGTGGTGTAGGGTGGCTAGCTAAAATATGGATTTCTTTTCCATTAATATTGATAGGAATATCCCAATGAGATTTTGATGATAATCGCAATTCGTTCCAAATACTATCACTATACCAAGGTTGATTTGTTTCAGGGCTTATCGGTTTTAAGGCGTTAGGCATATCACGCCACTTAAAGAACTGAAAGGTTTTAATAGTATTATAATCAATAGGGTATTTAGATAATAACACCATACCAAAGTGTCCTTCAAAATAACCAAAACCATGGGTAATGCTTTTGTCATTATTCATGTTGTTGACTTTGACACCTGTATTAACAGGTCCTTGATAAAAATAAGGATAATTTATGGCTGTTTGATCATTTTGTGCTTTTGCTAAATAATTTTTAATAAAATAACGTATGTTTTCGTGTTGGTTATTTACTCTATCAAATTCATTAAGCAAAATAATATCAGGGTTTACACGTTGTATTATTTCAGCAATATTTTTAATTTGTTGGTTATTTTGTTTTAATGCTTGTGTAAGTTCATTGCCTGATACGTTAGGCGAGCTGTTTGGTGAACGTTTTATATAATTTAAAGCTTCCATGCTCACATTGAAGGTTGCAACACGAAGCTTAGTTGTTGCTGTTTGAGTTACTGATTGTGTAGATAATTGTGTAGCTATCGTTTTAGTCATAAAGGTTACACCTACAACAACAGCACAAAAGACTGTTACTTTTAATGGTTTGATAAAATAGGCCATTATTTTAATTTACAACCTCGTAAAATAATATCAGTTAAAAAGTTAGTGACATGTTCTATATCTTCATTCTCATAGTCGGCACGATTCATAATAGTTAATATTTGATTATCAAAATCAGCATAATGTTGTGTTGATGACCATATAAGAAAGATTAAGTTGACAGGATCAACAGCGTGCATTTCACCATTATCTATCCAACGTTGAAACACTTTTGATTTTTCTCTAACCCACTGACGAAGATAAGTGCGAGCAAAGTCTTTTAAATGTTGTGCACCTTGAATAATTTCCATGGCATAAATTTTAGAGGCTTTAGGATTATTAAAAGACATGGTTACTTTAGCGCGAATGAATTTCTCAATGGCGAGTTTAGGGCCATCTTCAGGTAAAATATCACCAATACCTTCGTCCCACATATTCAGCGTTTTTTCTAGTACAGCATGGTAAATATTTTCTTTATTTTTAAAGTAATACAAAACATTAGCTTTAGGTAATCCCGCATTATCTGCTATTGATTGCACTGTTGCGCCTTTGTAACCTTGCAGGATAAATTCGTCTTGAGCGGCAGTCAGTATTTTATCGATGCTGAGTGTTCTGACTTTTTGTGTTTTATTATTTTTTTTCATTTTAATTTATTTCATTTCTTACTAATAAAGGCTCATTTATACAAAGAACCCGCTAAACTTGATCTGCGGATTCTTATTATTTAGTCGTTAATTTACAGTAATTGTTTATTATGACAATAGTAGTGTTGGCGTTATAACGATTTGTTTTTTAGTGACCGAACTAGGTATAACATTACTACGCTTGTCCTAATGGTCTATTTATTTTTTGTATTCTTGGTCAGCAATACTATAGTTGTTGTTTGTAAAAAGCAAAAACTTGACCTTTTGGTGTGTTTTTTATTATTGCGCTGTTTTTTTTTGCAAAATTAAGTTAATTTATGTGTGTATGTAATAAAAGTGTAAAGAACTTTGCTTAAATTAGGTTGATTGAAATTTAACAGAAAACACGCTTTGGTAGATTACTATCAAAAATCTATTAAAAGAAAATAAAAATTTATACATAAAACACATAGGAATATTAAGATGAAAACCCATTCTCTATCACGCATAGCAGGCGCGCTAGTTGTTGCGTTAGGTCTATCAACATCGGTTATATCAACAGATGTTTTAGCAAATACCACAACATCGGCAATAAAAGGACAAATTGCAGGACCACAAGGTAATCCAGCTCCTGGCACAAAAATTACCATCACGCATGTCCCTTCAGGAACAACTAAAACTGCTACAGTGAATAATGCTGGTATTTTTGTTGCTCAAGGTTTACGTGTTGGTGGTCCATACACGGTTGTTATTGATTCAGATAAATTTGAAGATGCAACAGTTAGTGATATCTTCTTGACACTGGGTGAAACTTACCCAATGAGTGTTGATTTAAATGTTCAGCAAAACCTTGAAACGATTGTTGTTACAGGTCGTCCTCTGAGTATGCATGCTGGTGGTAGTGGTCCATCGACACATTTCAGTGCTAATGATTTGAAAAATGCGCCTTCAATTAATCGTGATTTAAAAGATATTGTTCGTATTGACCCGCGTATTTATATAGATGAAAGCCGAAGTGGTGCTATTCAATGTGGTGGCGGTAGCCCACGTTTTAACAGCTTAACTGTTGATGGTGTTCGTATGAATGACAGTTTTGGGTTAAATGATAATGGTTACCCAACAACTCGTATTCCTTTCTCTTATGATTCAATTGATCAAGTATCCGTTGAATTAGCTCCTTTTGATGTTAAATATGGTGGTTTTACTGCATGTAATATTAATGCCGTTACAAAATCAGGTACAAATGAGATTCACGGTAGTGTTTTCATTGATTATACCAATGACTCAATGAAGGGAGATACTATTGAAGGGGTAGATCAAGATAATGGTAGCTATTCAGAGAAACGTTATGGCTTTAATTTGGGTATGCCGTTAATTCAAGATGAATTATTTTTATTCATGTCTTATGAAAAATTAGATGGTGAAGAATTATTTAGCTATTCGCCGTTTGGTGATAACGTGAGTCAAGCAGATTTAGATCGTGTTATTCAAATTACACGTGATGTTTATAATTATGAGGCAGGTGGTACACCAGCAGGTTTACCAGTAGAAGACGAAAAGATCTTAGTGAAACTGGATTGGAATATTAGTGAAGATCATCGTGCAAGCTTTATATATAACTATAATGACGGTTTCAAATTAGATCAATCTGATGATTGGGGAATGACGTTAGACAGCCATTTTTATGAATCAGGTGCAGAAATGAATTCATATGCAGCAGCGTTGAATTCAGATTGGACAGATAACTTTTCTACAGAAGTTCGAGTTGGTCATACTAAGTTAGAAAATAGACAACAATCATTAGATGCTGCAAGTGGTTTTGGTGAAGTACAAATTAAACATGGTGGTACTACAATTTTCTTAGGTCCTGATGATTCACGTCAGTCAAATGAGATGAATTGGGATAGCACTACTTTTAAGTTATCTGGTAATTATTATTTAGATGATCATACCATTACAGCAGGTTATGAGTATGAAACCTTAACGGCTTTTAATTTGTTTATGCAGCATACGCAAGGTGAGTTCCGTTTTGATTCTATTGATGATTATGAAGCAGGATTAGCAGCGCGTGTTTATTATAATAACTCTGCAGGAACAAATGTTCCTAGTGATGCTAGCCAAGAATTTACTTATGGAATGCATTCATTTTATATTCAGGATGAATATACCTTTACCGATATAGATGCCACATTAATGTTTGGTTTCCGTTACGATACTTATACCAGTGATGATAAGCCTCGATATAACGCTAAATTTGAAGAACGATATGGCTATGCTAATAATGCTAATTTTGACGGTATAGATTTGTTCCAACCACGTGTAGGTTTTAATTGGAATGTAAATGACAGCCTAGAAGTTCGTGCCGGATTTGGCTTGTACTCTGGTGGTAACCCAAATGTTTGGTTGTCTAATTCATACTCAAATGATGGTTTAGTACAAATTGGTTTACAAAATAGAGGAGTAGATTTATTTAATACTCCAATGACTAATGGTGGCACCCCAGGGTTTGAAACGCCTCAAGATATGTATGATGAAATTCAAAATACCCCACAAGAAAGTGGCGATGGCTCTGTTAATGCCTTAGATCCAAATTTTGATATGCCCTCTGAGTGGAAATATTCAGTAGGTGCAACCTACACAACAGAAAGTGAAATAGTGCTTTCAGCTGATATACTCTATAACCAAAAAGTTAATTCAGCCACAATTATTGATGCTGGTTTGAAATATTCAGACGAAACAGCTCCTGATGGCCGTCCAATGTATGAAGAAATTGCGGGACGCAATAGCGAGTATGTTTTAACAAATAGTGGTAAAGATGGCAGTTCTACAATTGTTTCACTTGCCCTAAGCAAAAGTTTCGATTTTGGCTTAGATGCATCATTTGGTTATTCTTATACTAAGTCTGAAGATGCGAACCCAATGACAAGTGCTGTGGCAGGTTCAAACTACGGTAACTTGGCCGTAATAGACGCAATTAATCCTGCTATGGCAACGTCAAACTATGAAATTCCTCACCGTTTTACTATGAATTTAAGTTATGGTACTGAATTTATTGATGGTTTAGTCACTCGCTTTAGTTTATTTGGTCAAGCAAGCGAAGGACAAGCTTACTCATACACTTTTGATGGTTCAGATGGTGCTTATGGTGATAGTAATTGGAATGGTGATCGCCAGTTGATGTATGTGCCGTTAGAAAATGATCCAAATGTTGTTTATGCAGATGACTTCGATAAAGAAGCTTTTGATGCATTTATATCAGCAGAAGGACTTGCACGTGGCAAAATTTCAGGTCGAAATGCTCAAAATGCTGATTGGCATACCACATTTGACTTTAAAATTAATCAGGAACTTCCAGGTTTAATGGATGGTCATAAAGGAAACCTGTTCTTTATAATCAAAAACGTAGGTAATTTACTCAATGATGATTGGGGTGTTATGAAGCAGGGACAGTTTGTTGGTAATCGCATGGTGAGCATGTCTATTGAAGATGGTAAATATGTTTATGAAGACTTTAATGCTGGCAATGAAGATCAAGAGTACTATAAAAACGCTTCTCTTTGGGAAATGCGTTTAGGTGTAAGTTACGATTTTTAGTAAGTAACACTTAGTTTAAAAACCGTGTTTTAAAGCACGGTTTTTTTATGTCTAAATATAATCATTTTAATAATATAAACACATAATTTACTATGAAAAACTAAATTTAATGGTAGTATAGTAATATTCTGACCATATGGTCAGTTTTTTTGGCGGTACTTAAAAGTGAATGAAATAAAAAATTATATAATTGAACCAGATATCTGGCTTGAACTGACAGAAAATGCGAAACAAGCACATACAAAGGCTTATGCACCCTATAGTCAATTTCCAGTAGGATCAGCAGCGTTAATGAGTACTAATAAAATAGTGCAGGGGTGTAACGTAGAAAATGCCTCGTATGGTTTAACAGTATGTGCAGAGCGTAATTGTATAGCGCAAGGAGTGATAGCTCATGAAGGTGAAAATACGGCTGAATTTGTGGCTTTAGTTGTTTATACCGAGCAAGAAAAATTAACCCCTCCCTGCGGTGCATGTAGGCAAGTCATTAGTGAGTTTTTCCCACAAGCAGCAAAAGTGATGGCAGTAAATCATCTTAATCAACAACAAATATGGTCTGTTGAACAATTACTCCCTGATGCATTTACGCCTTATAACTTAATCAATAAAAATTAAGTTATTATCAAATAAATTAAAAGTAAGAAAGGAATTTTAATTAATGTTATTACCTCAAGAGATTATCGCTAAAAAACGTGATAATAAAGTGCTAAATAAAGATGAAATAGAATTTTTTGTTAGTGGCTTAGTCTCTAATAATTTTAATGATGCGCAAGTTGGTGCAATGGCAATGGCAATATTTCAACAAGGATTAACAGCGCAAGAAACAGTGCAATTGACTCAAGCAATGATGCACTCTGGTGAAGTATTATCTTGGAAATCTTTAAATGGCCCTGTTATTGATAAACACTCCACGGGTGGCGTTGGTGATAAAGTGAGCTTTATGTTAGCAGCAATAATTGCTGCTTGCGGTGGTTATGTACCGATGATATCAGGTCGAGGCTTAGGTCATACTGGTGGTACGGCAGACAAATTAGAGAGTATCGCAGGTTTTAATGTACAACCGAGTTTAGATAAATTTAAAAAAATTGTTACAGATATTGGTGTGGGCATTATTGCGCAAACACCTGAGTTAGCGCCAGCAGATAGACGTTTATATGCCATTCGAGATGTGACCGCTACTGTTGCTTCAATTCCATTAATTACAGCCTCTATTTTATCAAAAAAACTTGCAGCTGGGCTTGATGTTTTGGTTATGGATATAAAAATGGGTAATGGTGCTCAGATGGAAGATTTAAACCAAGCTAAAGCATTAGCACAAAGTATCACTAAAGTTGCAAATGATGCAGGTGTTAACACGCAAGCAATTATTACTGATATGAATCAAGTATTAGGAAGTACTGCAGGCAATGCGCTAGAAATGTATGAAACGGTTAAATATTTAACGGGTAAATTGCAAGAGCCTCGTTTACATCAGGTGGTTGTGACGTTAGCTAAAGCCATGTTGCTTAATAGTAAACTAGCCAGTAATGACATAGAGGCACAAGCAAAAGTAGAACAAGTATTAGCAACAGGCAAGGCAGCTGAAATTTTTAGCAAAATGGTTAGCGCATTAGGTGGGCCAAGCGATTTACTTGAAAATCCGTGGCGTTCAATGAACAAAGCCAATTATATTATTGAAATAATATCACCTTGTAATGGCTATATAAAGGCCATGCAAACCCGTGATATTGGTTTTTCAGTGGTTGGCCTAGGAGGAGGGCGTATCAGCAATGAGCAAAAAATAGATCACAGTGTTGGTTTTGACAGAATTTTACCCCTAGGTACTCGCGTTAACCGAGGTGATATTTTAGCAAGAGTACATGCTAGCTCAGTAGATAGCGCTAATCATGCTAGTAATCAGTATATTAGCGCAATTACTTTTTCTGATAAGCCAATTAATGAGCCACAGCTCATTTATTAAGACTCATTATTGGTATTTTTAACTACATAAAATAAGCAATCATTCAAAGCAACCTGTTCATTAACCGTTGCTTTGAAGATACGACAATTTTGTCGGCAAACTAATTGATTATCACGAGCATAAAAATAGTCATCGATAACATCATTTCCATGTTTATTGAATAATTGCAGATTTTTTACGCCATTACCGTCAATCCAGCCAATCATTTCGTCTTGATGTGCACCACCAAAATTTAAATATTCAATATTACTTTTGAGTGTGACACCGCTATAGCCTTCATCATGTTCGGCATAAGAAAGGTTAACTTTTTCTTTTGTTTGTAATCGTAATGGTCGATATATCACTTCTACATTTTTTTCTTGATGTATGTAGCCAATATTTTCACAGTTTGCAATGTGATTAATACCTGCAAAAGCTGCTTCATGAGCTTGTTCATCTAAACTATACCCACATTCTATTGTGATAAAGGGGCAAGCAAAATTTTGTTCCATTAAAGAACCTAAACGTAAATCGGATAAAATTAATGTTTGGCAGAAAAAAGAAGCTAATGACAGCGTTTCTGTTGTAATAACCGAGCTAATAGAAAATGTTGGGCTAGGGCTTGCGGCATTATGAAGATCGACCACCATTTCAGGGTTCACCTCACGTATTGCATTATTAATTAATTTTGCTCTTTGAATGCAGCCTTGGTGATTCTTATCAAGGCTTGCGCTGCTCTCATTTTGAACAGATTCTAATTGTCCAAAACAGCGATTTATGTCGTGATGTCCTTGAATAAATCTTCTGGAAAATAAAGGACTTTTAGATGCCGCTTCAACTGAGCAAATAATAAAACGTAAATTTGTTTGTGGTGGTTTGTTAATATCTCGTGTCGTTAACCAGCGATGCAAGGCAATTAGGCCTGATGGTTCATTACCTTGTAGTAAGGTATTAATTACTCGACACTTATTTGTATTTATTCCAGTAACGTCTATCACTGTAGGCCCAGACATTGAAAGAAGAAATTGCTCATAGCCAGCGTGTAATTCTATTACGGTGGGATTTTGTAGATAGTTGATCTCGCTAAAATCTATTTCCATGCTAACACCTACAATAAATTATTTGATTAAAGAGTTAAATCCTCGAAAGAATTAGCATGCCACACTTTTATTAAGTGCTGTGTTGATTAAGGTCAATAAAAGAGGTTGAGCAGTACAAATATATATTGAATGAGATTGATTGTTTTTATCGGGAATTTAATTGTTTACCTAAATTTTTTTAAGTAGACTAGGATGTTAATTTTATATTTTTATCTCTTCCATTGTGAGGATTTTATGACAGACGAAACTATTTTTTCTAAAATTATTAGACAAGAAATTCCAACACCGCTTTTATATCAAGATGAATTAGTGAGTGCCTTTAGGGATATTGCCCCGCGCGTTAGTACCCATATTTTAATTGTTCCTAATAAACATATTCCCACGATTAATGATGTGACTGATGCGGATGAACTTACTATGGGTAGAATGATTTCTGTGGCGAAAAAATTAGCTAAACAAGAAGGTATTGATGAAAAAGGCTATCGTCTAATCATCAATTGTAATGAAGACGGCGGACAAGAAGTATTTCATATTCACATGCACTTATTAGGTGGTAAGCGGTTAGGTGCAATGTTATCCGTGTAATTTTTGAAGATCTAGAAAATAAAACGATAAACGGTTCTAAACTTAAGATTAAAAACAGTGCACTTACTATTTAGCTAACGCATAATTAGCGTCTAAAATACAAGTTTTGCATTTGCTAGGATTTTATGTGAACTGGAAAGAATTACTTGAAAATAGAAACCGTTTATTCTGGCTTGTTCATTCTGCCGGCTGGTTTGGTTTTGCCTTAGTGCATTATTTGGGCTCTTTACTTCATGATTTACGTGATATTTTTGTCATTATTATTTTCCTAAATGCCTATGCTGGTTGGTTGTTAACTGTTCCGTTACGCTATTTATATCGTCGTGTATGGAATTATTCACCGATTAAAATTGGCTTTATAGTTGTTTTTGCTTCTTATTTCACAGGCGTTGTTTGGCAGATAATTAAGAATGTTAATTATTGGGAAATATATAAACACGGTTATAAACCTGATTTTTTATTAATGTATACTCAATCAAGTGTTTGGTCGTTTTATATTATTTTAAGCTGGAGCGTATTATATTTTGGTACTAAATATTATCAAATGCTACAGGTTGAAAAACAAAATGTGCTAAAGGCAAATGCAGTAGCACACCAAGCACAGTTAAAAATGCTACGTTATCAGCTTAACCCTCATTTTTTATTTAACACGTTAAATGCAATTTCTACTTTAATACTGTTAAAGGACACAGATACTGCCAATGGCATGGTAACTAAATTAAGTGAATTTCTGCGTTATACGCTTGATAAAGATCCAATGAAAAAAGTCACGTTAAATAGTGAGATTCAAGCACTAGAATTATATTTAGCCATTGAAAAAGTACGTTTTGAAGAACGTTTACAAGTCAATTTTTGCATTAGTGAATATTGTGAAAAAGCACTAGTACCTAGTATGATATTACAACCCATTGCTGAAAACGCAATTAAACATGCTATAACTAAGCAGGAAAAAGGCGGTAGCATAACGATTTCAGTTAATCATTTTGCTAATGATTTAATGATTGAAGTTGCCGATAATGGGCCTGGAGCAGAAATAATTGACGATAATTTGCATAGAGAAAATGGTGTGGGCTTGGTGAATACTCGTGAACGCCTACATGCATTGTATCCAAACAAATTTGCACTTGTGGTAGCGAATAATATACCGACAGGTGTTAAAGTCAGTATTCGTATGCCATATGAATTATCTTAAGTAATTTAATTTAACGCAAACTTGTAGGAATTAGTTATGTCTTTGCGCACTATTATTGTTGATGATGAACCCCTTGCACGAAAGGGCTTAGCTATACGTCTTCAACAATTTGACGATGTTAAAATAATCAAGGAGTGCTGTAATGGCAGGGAAGCGTTAGAAACGATACAAACAGACAAAGTTGATTTGATGTTTCTAGATATTGAAATGCCTGGATTAAGCGGTTTTCAAGTGATTGATGAGATATTAACGCGAAAACTAATGATGCCCATGGTGGTTTTTGCAACAGCTTTTGATCAATATGCAATTAAAGCATTTGAAGTGCACGCACTAGATTATATTTTAAAACCCATGGATGAAGCGCGACTATCAAAAACAATTGATAAAGTACGTCAACATATCAAATCAAGCACTGATGCTGATCATAAGTTTAAACTTATTCAGTTAGTGAGTAATGTAACAGGCAATGATTATCAGCAAATTTTAACTGAACTTACCAATGATCAGCAGGTCAGTGTTTCTCATTATTCTGATATTTTGGCAATTAAAGATGCTGGTGAAGTGAGTCGAATACCCGTCAAAGACATTATTTGGATTGATGCTGCAGGTGATTATATGTGTGTACATGCAAGTAATGAGCAAAATAATAATCAGCAAAGAACGCATATCTTACGCAAAACGATGAAACAGCTTGAAATATCTCTTGATCCTAAACTCTTTATTCGAAACCACCGTTCTACCATTGTGAATAAAATTTATATTGATAAATTTTGTAGCCAAGCTAATGGTGAATATTTGTTAGTGTTGAAAAATGGTAAAGAGTTAAAAGTGAGTCGAAGTTATAAGGAAAAAGTAAAACAGGCCATTAATAGTTAGTTTTACCGAGAATTTTATTCTTGTGTTTAAGAAAAGCGTCTATACTTTACATTGTAGTAAAAGATTTGTTTAACAATATTAATAACAAATGGAATGAATATACATTATGAATGTTAGCTATATAGCTCATGTGTCAGGAAAAGTACAAGGTGTTTATTTTCGAGTATCCAGTCAGCAAAAGGCAATTGAATTGGGGCTAAGTGGTTATGCTAGAAATTTAGCAGATGGTGATGTTGAAGTTTTTCTTTCGGGGGAAGAGGAAAATGTAAAAATAATGTTGGCTTGGCTAAAAGAAGGCCCAAAGCAAGCAGAAGTGACTAAAATGCAACAAAAACAAGTTGAATGGCAAGAACATCAATTTTTTTCTATAAGTTAATGTAATTAACTAAAAAAACATAACGCTTTGAATATTAGGTGTTTATTCGCCGACGTATTGAAAGCGTTCTATTTTTTTACCTTCCCTAGAAATGGTTTCATTAAACATTGTTAAAGGGCGTATCCAAATATCATTTTTATCATCAAATGGGTGATAAACAACAAGATACTCTTCTGTTTCACTATGTCTAGCTAGATGAAGCACTTGATAGTAATTGCCTTTAAAATGTCGATATTTACCTAATTCAATCATTAAAATACTGTTAGCAGCATAGGCTGTTAACTTATGTCCCTGTCGAAGTAAAGTGATAAATTATCACTTTACTTATTTTATTACTTAATATTCACACACATTCAGCTGACAAATATATGAACAAAATTTCATTGTACATTGTTAATAATGATTATAAAAAGTGACGTCTTTATATACGACTATCGTTTTTATCAACATTTAATGATCTAATAGATTCTTTATCTCGCGCTTTTTCTAACTCAACTTGTTCGGGTGTTTTACATACTCTTTTTTTAATATGGCTTCCCGTTGGTGCAAATGTTTGACATATTAATTCTGATTCATTGTCACTTTTAGTCGTTTTTGCCTGAGTGTCTTCTGAAGTTGAACTACATGCTGATAGTGCTGCAACTAAAGAAATAATAAACCCTAATTTATAATGTTTCATGAATATCCTTAATCTATTTATTTGATAAGGGGTAAATACTACTTAAATTTTGTTAAGAATAAAAGTAATTAATACCCCAAAATATAAAAAGTTAAGATAAAGTAAAAATAGTTATCACTCGTTTTTACACCCTAAGTGCTTTTTCACCTCGAACCATACCCACACAGCCTGAACGAGCTGATTCTATAATATCAGTTTCATGACTTAGGGCTTCAATAAAGGCATTTAATTTATCACTATTGCCTGTTAATTCAATTGTGTAGACCTGTTTACCAATGTCAATAATAGCACCTCGAAAAATATCTGTAATTCGTTTAACTTCAGTACGTGATGCATTATTCATTGCAGTAACTTTTACTAGCAATAGCTCGCGTTCTACGTGTTTTCGATCGGTTAATTCAGATATTTTGATTACATCAACTAATTTGTTTACCTGCTTTACAATTTGTTCTAACACTTTATCGTCACCAGAGGTAGCAATGGTGATGCGCGATAAGCTGTTATCATCTGTTGGAGCAACGGTTAAGCTTTCGATGTTGTAAGCACGTTGTGAAAATAGACCAACGATACGCGAAAGTGCGCCAGGTTCATTTTCCAGTAAAATTGCTAAAATATGACGCATTATGCTTTAACTCCTATATTGTGTTTAGCAGTACATAGTTCATCAATAATGTTGAACAAGGTTGTATTTGTGGCGTTTGAATTTTGTGTATTAAAATGCATTAGGCTTTTACCCCCTTAGCAGTCCACATATCATCAATACCACCATGACGAATATGCATAGGGTAAACATGCTCTTTTTCATCAACAAGCACATCAACAAAAACAAGTTTATTTTTAATACTGAAGGCTTCTTCTAACTTTGAATCCAGCTCATCTAAGGTGTCAATTTGAATGCCTACATGTCCGTAAGCTTCAGCAACTTTGATAAAGTCGGGTAATGATTCCATGTAAGAAGAGGCATGTCTGCCGTCATACACCATATCTTGCCATTGTCGAACCATACCAAGAGAACGATTATTCAGTGTTATGATCACAACAGGTAAGTTATATTGTTTACAGGTTGAAAGCTCTTGAATGTTCATTTGAATTGAACCATCTCCCGTAATACAAATGACATGCTTATCAGGAAACGCAAGTTTTACGCCCATAGCTGCAGGCAAACCAAAACCCATAGTGCCTGCGCCACCAGAGTTTATCCACTGGCGAGGTTTAGCAAAGGGATAATATTGTGCTGCAAACATTTGATGCTGCCCTACATCAGAAGCAACATAAGCTTCCCCTTTGGTAATTTTATACATGGCTTCAACTACGCGTTGAGGTTTAATTTTTTCACCTTCTACCTGTTTATAACTAAAGCTTCTCATGTCTCGCCAAAGATTAATTTGTTGCCACCAAGCACTAAGAGCTTCTTCGTTGGGTTTATAGTTAGTCGCTTTTAGTTCATCAAGCAATTGTTGTATCACAATATCAACTAAACCAACGACAGGGATATGAGCATTGATCGTTTTAGAAATTGACGTAGGATCAATATCAACATGAATAATGGTTGCATTAGGGCAAAACTTTTCTACATTATTAGTAACGCGATCGTCAAACCGAGCACCCAGAGCAAGAATAACATCTGCATTTGCCATCGTTTTATTGGCTTCTATACTGCCATGCATGCCTAACATACCAATAAAGTTTGCATGGGTACCAGAAATACCACCCAGTCCCATTAATGTGTTGGTAATAGGGGCTTTTAATGTTTCTACTAAGGTTGTTAATAACTCAGATGCATCAGCGAGTACGATACCTCCACCAGAATATACAACTAACTTTTTTGCTGCTGCTATTGTTTTGACCGCTTTACGTATTTGTTTTGGATGCCCTTTAATGTTTGGATTATACGAACGCATTTTTACGTTAGTTTCTATCTTAAAAGGGGCTTTATTTTGCGGAATAAGTAAGTCTTTAGGTAATTCAACAACAACTGGGCCAGGTCTGCCAGTGCTTGCAATGTAAAAAGCTTTAGCAATTACATTTGGAATATCTGCCAAATCACGACAGTTAAAACTGTGTTTAATAATGGGGCGTGTACAACCAACAATATCAGTTTCTTGAAAGGCATCATTACCAATTAAGGTTGTTGGCACTTGTCCAGCTAAAACAACCATAGGAATCGAGTCCATATACGCGGTTGCAATGCCTGTAACACAGTTTGTTGCGCCAGGGCCAGAGGTTGCTAAAACAACGCCAACTTCACCTGTGGCTCTTGTATATCCATCTGCCATATGTGTTGCTGCTTGTTCGTGTCGAACTAGAATATGTTCAATTTCATTTTGCTGGAAAATTGCATCGTATAGATCTAAAACTGACCCGCCAGGGTAGCCAAAAATATACTTAACCTTAAGTGCTGATAATGCTTTAACTACCATTTCTGCACCAGTAAAAAGCTCTGTTGTCATATCGATACCTATTAATGTTGATGATTAATATACAAAAAACCCTCGGTCTAAATTAGAGCGAGGGTTTGGTTATTTTGTTGCTTACCTGTTTATCTAAAAGCTAATTTTTCAAACAACCTAATCCTCGCAGTGATTGGACTACCACTACGACCATGAGGACGACGTTGTTGCGAATAATATTTGAATACATATGTTTATAATGCGAATAAAATTGTTAAGATCTTAGTGTTAATATAAGAAAGTAATGCTTGGTTCTATTTTTAAAGGGTTTAACAATAACTGTCAACCTTTAAATACAAAATACAGATAATTTAATGTAATTAATTACGATAACTTATGCGATTTAGGAAAAGTATTAAAAAATACAGTTATTTATTGGTTTTTACTATTTTAGCTTTATATTATGACCTATAGTAACTACATACTATAATAGTGAGTGAAAGTATCATTTTATTATTTGAAAATGTTAAATAATGAAGTTAAAGGATAGAAATATGACTTATTTAAAAAAAATGTTAGTGATGGCACTTGTTGTCTTTATTGCAAGCTGTGCAACCACCTATAAAGCGAAGGTTTACTTTGATAAAAATTCAGATGTCGATACACAACCGTATAAAACTTTTGCTTGGTTGACTGATGCCAGAATAATAGCGTCTCCTGAAGACTTTAATCCAGTAATGAAATTACGTGTAGACAAAGAAATAGAGCAAGCATTTATCTCTCAAGGTTATCAATTAATAGCCGATGCTAATGAGGCAGACTTTACTATCTCTTATACTGTAGGGAGCCGTGAGCAAATAAAAATAAGTCACTACCCATTATCTTACCGTGGTGGTTTTGGTTGGGGACGTGGTTATTATGGTGCAATGTTTGGTCCTATGGTTTCTAGTAACTCAGAAGTGCGTCAATATACCGAAGGTAAGTTAGCTATTGATGTGTTTGATGTTAAATCACATCAACCTGCGTGGCATGGTTGGGCAACTAAACGTATGACATCTAAAGATAAAGAAATGCCGTCATCCGTAATTAAAGATGTTGTAAAAGAGGTTGTTTCTCAATTTCATTAATTAAACGGGTAAACATTGATGTTTCATCATAAAAAAGGCAGTTTTAGTGCATGGATGCTAAGATTGAGAAAGATAATTCGTTGGCCTCTTATGACTTCCAGAGAGCCTGAAACGTGTGCTCAACATTCATTTGAAGTTGCGCTTATTAGTCATCAAATTGCTTTGATTGGTAAAATAAAATTTAATCGAAGCTATGATCCAGCGGGCATTACTTTAGCCGCACTTTACCATGAAGCATCTGAATCAGGTGGTGTTGGGGATATCCCCAGCCCATTAAAGTATTATAATCCTGATCTGACTAAACAAATAAAAAAAATTGAAAGTGAAGTAGAACATTCTATGGTGTACGAGGGCTTGCCTGGTTATTTACATGAGGCGATGGCTCCGTTGGTAATTCAAGCCAATGTGGATAAAGAAACGAAAGCAATTGTAAAAGCGGCTGATGATTTAGCAGCCTATCATTATAGCTTGTCAGAAATTAATGTTGGCAATAGAGAATTTATTGATGCAACTAAATTATTGGAAAACAGGGTGAAGAAACATTGTGAGCAATGGCCAGAAGTGAATGAATATTTTTCATCTCAATTTCCAGCCTGTATGCAAACCTTAGATGAATTATCTCGGCCTGATTAAAAAAGTTAAACGCACAAAATATGAAATTAATTCCTAAATTTGCTGTGCGTTTAACTGTTATTTATTCTTGCTGATAAGTTAAAAAGAAGTTTTTAAGCTTTTCTAAAGCAGGAATTAATTCATCCACATGAGGTAAAAATACCAACCTAAAGTAATTTTTTGCTTTAGTGTTAAATGCACTACCATGAACTAATAATATTTTTTCTTGTTTAAGTAAATCTAAAATCATTTTTTCATCATTTGTAATATTGAACTTTTCAGCATCCACTTTTACAAATAAATACAGTGCCCCCATCGCGGGATGACAAGATAAACCATCAATTTCATTTATCATTTTAGCAGCAATATTACGCTGTTTTAATAAACGTCCATCACCCGTGATTAATTCAGTAATACTTTGATAACCGCCCAACGCAGTTTGAATAGCATGTTGACAAGGAACATTGGCACATAAACGCATTGATGCTAATATATTTAAACCTTCCAAATAATCTTCAGCATGAATTTTAGGGCCTGAAATAACCATCCATCCCGCTCTAAAACCAGCAATACGATAATTTTTAGACAAACCGCCCATTGTTATTATTAATACATCTTGGGCAAGTGATGCAGTTGGAATATGTTTAGCTTGGTCGTATAGTATTTTGTCGTAAATTTCATCACTAAAAATAATTAAACTATGTTTTCGAGCCAGAGCAATAATCCCTTGAAGAATTTCTTCAGGGTAAACAGCACCTGTCGGGTTGTTTGGATTAATTAAGACAATAGCTTTTGTTTTATCGGTAATTTTACTTGCCATATCCTCAAGATCTGGATACCAAAAGTTTTCATCATCACAAGTGTAATGTACGGCAGTACCACCTGATAATGCAACGGCTGCAGTCCATAATGGGTAGTCTGGAGCAGGAATTAATACTTCATCACCATTATTTAATAAACCTTGCATTGCCATAACAATAAGTTCACTAACGCCGTTGCCAATAAAAATATCATCAACTCCAACATCTTTAATACCTTGCTGTTGAAAATATTGCATTACGGCAACACGTGCAGAGTAAATACCTTTAGAGTCCGTGTAACCTTGAGAGCTTGGTAAATTGTATATTACGTCTTTTAAGATGTCGTCAGGTGCTTCAAAACCAAATGGGGCAGGATTACCTATATTCAGTTTAAGAATTTTGTGGCCTTCATCTTCTAAACGACGTGCTTCAGCTGCAATTTGCCCTCTAATTTCATAACAAACATTGTCTAATTTAGATGACTTTTTGATAGCTTTCATGTTGAGTGTACTTCTTATATATGCAATTAGGATGATGTATCATTGTTGCTAATAATTGGGCATATTGAAATAGCTAAAGATTAGTTTTTAATGATAATTTATGATTTTTTTTCATAAAACAGCATAAAAACACTTATTTTAGGGAGTTTATAGATTTAAATAGCAAAAAAGGAGCTTAAGCTCCTTTTTTGTATATGTAATTATTAATTTAATGAATAAATAACATAATCAATATTTAATTAAAAAGTGACATGACATCGTCAATGGCAATCATTGATTTTTCGCCTGTAAGTCGATTTTTCACTTCAACTTTATTTTCATCTAAATTACGTTCACCAATGACTAATAATAAAGGCGTTCCCATCAGTTCATGGTCAGCAAACATGACACCAGGACGTTCTTTTCTGTCATCAAATAAAACTTCAATACCAGCATTATTTAGTTTTTCATATAAAGCTTCTGCTGTTTCTTTTACGCGGGCTGATTTAGCCATATTCATTGGCACAATAGCCACTTGAAATGGTGCTATTGCGGCAGGCCACTTTATACCATGTTGGTCGTGGTTTTGTTCTATTGCGGCGGCAACAATACGTGATACACCAATACCATAACAACCCATGGTTAATGTTTGATTTTTGCCTTCTTCATTAAGAACCGCACACTTCATTGCTTGCGCGTATTTTGTTCCTAATTGAAAAATATGACCAACCTCTATACCGCGTTTTATAACAATTTTACCTTGACCACATGGGCTAGGATCACCCTCAACAACATTACGTATATCGGCAATTTCAATTGTTGAACAATCTCTTTCCCAATTTACGCCAGTTAAATGTACATCATTTTTATTGGCACCACAGACAAAATCACTTAACTGAGCAGCGGTTCTATCAACAATCACTTCAATTGACAAACCCACTGGTCCTATTGAGCCAGCGGCACACTTAACTGTGGCTAATATTTGTTCGTCAGACGCAAAGGTTAATGGGCTTGAAATTTGTGGTAAATGTTCAACTTTAATTTCATTAAGTTGATGGTCACCACGCAATACTAGGGCGACTAAAGGCGTTTCACCTTGTTCATTTTCAATGCCGCACACTAGTAATGTTTTAACGGTTTGCTTTACATCTACATTTAAAAATTTAGCCACCTCATCAATTGTTTTAACATTGGGCGTTGAAATTTCAGTTAACGCTTGGCTTGGCTCAGCTCTTGCTGTTGTTGGAGCTAATGCTTCTGCTTTTTCAACATTAGCTGCAAAGTCACTTACATCGCTAAAGGCTATGTCATCTTCGCCAGAATCTGCTAATACATGAAACTCATGGCTAGCATCTCCACCGATAGAACCCGTGTCTGCTAATACAGGGCGGTAGTCTAAACCTAAGCGATCAAATATGCGGCAATATGCATTAAACATGACTTGATAAGTTTTTTCTAAACATGAGTCTTCTAAATGAAAAGAGTAAGCATCTTTCATTAAAAATTCACGACCACGCATAACGCCAAAACGAGGGCGAATTTCGTCACGAAATTTAGTTTGAATTTGAAATAATGATAAAGGTAATTGTTTATAACTATTTAATTCATTTGCAATAAGTTTTGTGATCACTTCTTCATGGGTTGGACCCAAAACAAAAGGGCGCTTATGACGATCTTTAAGGCGCAATAACTCTGGACCATAATCATCCCAGCGACCAGACTCTTCCCATAAGTCAGCTGGTTGAACCATTGGCATTAATATTTCGTTAACACCTGCTCGTTGCATTTCTTCACGAACGATTGTTTCAACTTTTTTTAATACACGTAAACCAGTAGGTAACCACGTATATAAACCTGAGGCAAGGTTTCTTACAAGCCCCGCACGTAGCATTAGTTGATGGCTTATTACTTCTGCACTTGCAGGAGTTTCTTTTAAAGTAGACAGTAAATATTGACTGGTACGCATGACTAAATATTTCCGAAAAACCCATGCAATTTAAAGTATATTTTTAAGTTACATGAGTACAAATAAAATTTTCGCTATTCTATCAGGGTGATCACCGTTGAAACAGCAATAAATTACAATTTATTGCTAAATGATAGGGTGCTGGCAATTATGGTTATTTTATCGTTATAAATAGTGGTATCTTTAGTCAAAAATTGGGTGATTGTTTAACATAATTTTTATTGCTAAAGTCGATGTTTATATTTTTGTATTAGAGTAATAACATTGTTAGATTTCGCCTTACTTAGTCTTTTTATTCCAACTTTTTTTATTGTATCTATAACACCTGGTATGTGTATGACTTTAGCGATGACTTTAGGCATGTCAATCGGTGTTCGAAACACGCTATGGATGATGTGGGGTGAGTTGATTGGTGTTGCTATTGTAGCAACAGCATCAGTCATTGGTGTTTCAACTATCATGCTACAATTTCCACAGATATTTAATTTTTTGAAACTCATTGGTGCTGGGTATCTATTTTATATTGGCTTTAATATGTGGCGTTCAAAAGGAAAACTAGCATTATCCCCAAATGGCCAAGCTCCACGAAAAATTCGTAAGGGAGGATTATTTAATCAAGGGTTAATAACGGCAATTGCTAATCCAAAAGGTTGGGCATTTATGATTTCCTTATTACCACCTTTTATAAATAAGGAATATGCGCTTACGCCACAACTCTCCATTTTAGTAATAGTCATTTTGATTTCAGAGTTTACTTGTATGATGTTATACGCAACTGGTGGTAAAACCTTAGGAAAATTATTATCTCATCATAATAATGTAAAACGTTTAAATAGGTTATCAGGTACGTTAATGATCCTTGTTGGTTTATGGTTAGGACTAAGTTAGTTTTTTCACGAGGTATTTCATATGTCATTATGAAAGTAGATTTAATCCTTCTGTGTTGTTGATGCCTTTAAGTTAATTAGTGGAATGGTGATATAGGTAAACAAAAGTCTAGTTTAAATTTTTCATCTTCAGCTAAAAATTGATTTTTTTGATAATGCACATAAGCAGGTGTTGATAGCATTTTAAACCCTGAAGTTGGTAACCAATGTTCTAAAATATTGTGTAATTGGGGTAATAGTTCGCCATAACCTCCCTGCAATTTAAATACCGCATGCAAGCCCCCAGGAATTGTCATGCTATTAATTAGTCCTCTTTGTTGTATTGGATGATCAATTCCGATACAGGCGACATAACGACATTTATTTAACTCGACCCAAGCTGGATTTGAATGATGTAAACCAAATTGCTGAGAAAAGTCACGATTGTGCATATTAGCCCACACTTTTAAAGTTTGCCAAGCATTTGCTATCGAACGATCATATCCTTGATGCCGCACATAAGCGACATGACGTTGAGGTAATTCGATTAACTCGCATTTAGGCAAAGTAATGCTATTAAGTCTTTGATAATAAGTAGCAACTTGTTTATTAGCTAAAAAAGGTTTGGGTTGATGTTGACGATCACTGTTGCGCCACTCACCCGGTGACATTTTAAAGATGCTTTTAAAGGCTCGGCTAAAAGATGATACGGACAAATATCCTGATTTTATAGCGATATCTAATACTGATGTACTAGCATCAAACATGAGTTGGTTAGCTGCAAATTCTATTCTAATTCTGCGGATATAATGATGGACAGCCTCTCCTACAACTGTTTTAAAGAGACGGTGAAAATGGTGTTCTGAATAAGCTGCAATAGTTGCTAAATCACTTGCTAAAAGCTTTTTACTCATATTCATATGAATAAAATATAATACATCATTGATGCGGGATATTTGTTGGTTAGTTAGCATGATGTATTAATGTATATAGCATAAATGGACATGTAACAGAGCATAAACGGACAAGTAAAATAACTCAAGCTAATGTACTCTCTTAATTATTATTAACAGAGTGTATCCATCATGAATTTAGCTAAATCGTTACAACATATTCAACCATCTTATATCCGAGAAATTTTAGATGCTGCATGTGCCCCAGGGGTTATATCTTTGGCTGGAGGATTACCAGCAAATGATAAATTTCCTCTTGAACTAATGGCTAATTCATTAACTGATTTACCTAATAGGCCAGAGTTATTCCAATATGGAAATACGGCAGGTTATGCTCCGCTACTTGCGCATTTTAGGGAACGTTATCAATTACTGTCGTCGCATGAGGGTATTGTTTGTACTGGCTCACAACAAGGCTTAGATCTTATTGCTCGATCATTTATTAATCCGGGCGATACAATAGTCATGGAAGCGCCAAGCTATTTAGGGGCAATTCAGATATTTAGTCTTGCTCAAGCCAACATTGAGAGTATTTCACAACGTTGTGATGGCCCAGATTTAGTCGAATTAGAAACCTGTTTTGCTACGAGTGATGTTACATTCTTTTATGCGGTACCTGATTTTCATAATCCAACAGGCGTATGCTGGTCTTTAGCTGTGCGTCAACAAGTTGCTTTCTTGTGTCAGAAATATAATGTTACTTTTATTGAAGATGTTCCATATAGAGAATTGCGCTTTAATGGTAGTTCATTACCATTAGTGTCAAGTTTCTGTCTTGAGCATTCAATGATATTACGCTCATACTCCAAAATAGCCACGCCTGGTATCAGGTTAGGTTTAGTTACGGCTAAAGCTAAATGGATAGCGCAACTGAATACTGTAAAACAAGTCTCTGATTTGCATTCTAGTATTCCAATGCAAGCAGTATTGTTAGATTTGCTACAACACAATGAGTTTGAGCAACATTTGGCTAAGTTACGACAGGTTTATTTCATGCGATATAAAACATTAATTCAACAAATATCCATTTATTTACAACGTCTGTGCCATATAAATACTGTTGATGGAGGAATGTTTGTTTGGCTGACATTACCCGAATGTGATGTAGACGCGTTAGCTAAGTCGGCATTGGAAAATGGTGTTGCCGTTGTACCAAGTTCAGTATTCTATCATGACCGAACATGTCAAAAGTCTGCTTTGCGTTTGAATTTTACGAACGCTAATAAACAAGCGTTAGGTGTTGCAGTTGAACGTTTAGCTTTAGTGATAAAGAATTATTGCCAATAACTAGCTTATACTCGGCTTAATAATTCTTTATTATCCGTTGATTTCCTCATAGTATTGTTAAATTTACTTACCATAAGTCAGATGTTTATGCATGACATGAAACTTTCTTTCTAATAATAAAAAGCCAGTTGTTAGTAGTAACAACTGGCTTTTTTTGTTTATTTTAAGTTACGAGTTAGTACTTATAACGTTGGTTTTGTTGCGGCGGCAGAACTTCTACTACTTGCATCAGCAGAAATTGCACTACGGCCAGAGACTTGATGCACCATTCGATCTTCATTAGCCATAAAACTAGTTGGAATTTCGTTGATAGTGGTGATTGTTTCTGTTTTTGTCATTGGAGAAGAAGCACGGCCAGATAAACGGTTAGACTTTTTCACTTGTCGAGCTAACTTTTTATCTTTAGCTGGTGATTTTTTCGTTGCTTTTTCTTCAACTTTTTTCACTGATTCTTTTGAGGTAGACTCTTCTTGAGTTGCTTCTAACACAGGCTCTTCATCAGAAATTTGCGTTTCAGCGGTTTGACTAGCACTAGCTTCAGCAGGCTCTTCATCTGCTTTCTCTATAACGTTATTGTCAGTTAAAGGAAGATCTTGCTGTACTTCTTGCGAAACTACTGTCTCAGCAATAACTGGTTTAATAGCTGTTGGCTCAGTAGTAGCTGGTGCTGGCTCAGTGGCAACTGGTTCAGTAACAACTGGCTCAGTAGTTTTTGGTTTAGCAACTGCTGGTTTAGTAGCTTTTGGTTCCGCAACTGCTGGTTTAGTCGTTGCTGGTTCAGTAGCCGTTGGCTCAGTAACAACTGGTTTAGTAGCCGCTGGTTCAGCGACAACTGGCTCAGCAACTGTGTTACCTGTAACAGATTTTTCTTCCACAGCGTTTTGTTTTAAGGTTGTTTCCTCCGTGGCAACTTCTGCTTCTGGGCTGTCTGTTTTAATATGTGTAGTATCTTCTTTATTTGATGCATCTATCTCTGGGTAACGCGCTTTAATGGCTTCGTTATTACCTTCAGAATCTTCAGGTTTTTTGTCTCGGCGTCTACGTTGACCATTAGAGCGTAAATGTCTTGGTGAACGTCTATTGCGTGAACGTTCTTCTTTATTTTCTGTATTAGCTTGAGAATTCGCTTGTTCCTCATTATTAACCGCTTGCACTGCATTTTCTTCTTCAGCGCGAGTTTTTTTAATTTCAAGTTCTTTATCTTTAGTAACAGGCTCTGTTTTATTTATTGCTTTATCAACAGGTGCAGTTGTCACGGTATCTTGATCTACTTTTGCTTTGTTAACGCGTACTTTTTTACGATTCGTTCTGCGTTGACGACGTTCCGTTGCAACCTCTTCTTTTACTACGGAATTTTTATCAAACTCAGATTTTTGACCTTGTTTTTTTGCTTTAGGTGCTGTTTTAGATGTATTGTCACGTTCGTCACGAGGGCTACGATTTTTATCTTTAGGATTGCGATTTTTAGTACGATCATTTTTACGTTCTTCGCTACGTTCATCGTTACGGGTGTTATTACGGTTGTTACGTGAATTACCACGTCGTTGACCTTGACGGCCTCGCTGCGGAGTACGTTTTTCTTCAGGTTTAGTTGTGCTTTCTGGAACCTTGTCTGTTTTAACTTCTTCTGAGGTAAATAAACCTTTTAACCAAGCAAAGAAACCTGATGGCTTGTTTTTCGGTGGTTCTGGTTGCTCTACTGTGACAGTATTTGGTTCGGCAGGGGCAACATTAGGCGCAACCATACCTTGTCCCATTGCTTGAATTAACGGTTCATCACGTTTTACAGGTTCTTTATCAAACTTAGGCATTTTAGCTTCTTCAAGTTCAGCTTGTTTAACCGATATTTCGTAGCTTGCCTGTGTTATGGATTCATCTTTTTTAACGCGCAATACTTCGTATTGAGGTGTATCCATATGAGGGTTTGGAATAATTAAAACACGAACACCATGATGTTTTTCTATATGCATGACAGAACGACGTTTTTCATTTAACAAATATGTTGCTACAGGTACTGGCACTTGGGCTTGCACATGTTGCGTATTTTCTTTAATGGCTTCTTCTTCCATTAAACGAAGAATAGATAAAGCAAGTGATTCAACACCACGTACTTGGCCTGTACCACAACAACGAGGACAAACGCCTTGGCTAGTTTCCCCAATAGAAGGGCGCAAGCGTTGGCGCGACATTTCTAATAAACCAAAACGAGAAATTCGACCTAATTGAATACGCGCTCTGTCTTGACGAACAGAATCACGCATACGATTTTCTACTTCACGTTGGTGACGCACAGGTGTCATGTCAATAAAGTCAATCACAACAAGGCCGCCTAAATCACGTAAACGTAATTGACGTGCAATTTCTTCTGCTGCTTCTAAATTAGTATTGAAAGCTGTTTCTTCGATATCGCTGCCTTTAGTTGCCCGCGCAGAGTTTATATCTATAGAAGTCATGGCTTCTGTTGGATCAATAACAATTGAACCACCAGAAGGTAAGCGAACTTCACGTTGAAAAGCAGTCTCAATTTGAGTTTCTATTTGATAGTGCGTAAATAAAGGTACGTCACTTGTATACAGCTTTATTTTACTTAAGAAATCAGGACGAACTATTTCAATGTGCTTTTTAACACTTTCAAAAGTTTTGGGACGATCAATTAATACTTCACCTATATCGCGACGTAAATAGTCACGAATGGCACGTAAAATAAGGTTGGTTTCTTGATGAATTAAAAAAGGTGCTTTACGGCTTTGTGCGGCATCACTGATTGCTTGCCAGTGGTGCAATAATACACTTAAATCCCACTCTAACTCTTCGTAAGCTTTGCCAACACCAGCTGTGCGAACTATTAACCCCATGCCTTTAGGTAAGTCTAATTTACTGAGTGAAGCTTTTAAATCAGTTCGTTCATCACCTTCAATACGACGAGAAATACCGCCAGCGCGAGGGTTGTTTGGCATCAACACTAAATAACTACCAGCAAGACTGATAAAGGTTGTTAGTGCAGCGCCTTTTTGGCCACGTTCTTCTTTGTCGATTTGAACAATAACTTCTTGGCCTTCGTGCAAAACATCTTTGATGCTAGGACGACCTTGAAAGGTATAACCTTTTGGAAAATACTCACGAGCGATTTCTTTCATTGGCAAGAAGCCATGGCGATCTGCGCCGTAATCAACAAATGCAGCTTCTAGTGATGGTTCAATACGGGTAATTTTTGCTTTATAGATGTTCGATTTTTTTTGTTCGTGACCAGGACTTTCAATATCTAAATCGTAAAGTTTTTGACCATCAACAAGTGCTACGCGCAATTCTTCTGATTGGGTAGCGTTTATTAACATACGTTTCATAGGTTTTGTGACTCATTTTTAGTCACAACACACCAGTGCTTAGTACACAAAGCAGTGCAATCTATAGCGATGTAACAGCATTTTGTCAACCTCACGGATGTCAACTTTAACGTGTCATTAAACCACGTTAAGCTGTTATATAATTTGATTGTTTCTAATTCGCTATGACATGATTTTTATATAAATCATAGCGTTATTGTTTCTTTATGTGCTCAGCCAATGTGCTGTGCGTACTTACTTTGCAAGTTATAAGTTTGCAGATGCAGATATTTAACAACTAAATTTTGCCTAGTGATGTTTTACACTTTCTTTTTGGCTTGTTTTATTGTTATATGAAAACTATTTTTTTTGCAAAGTAAATTAATTAAATAAATTGCTTTATGGAGCAGGGCCAGTACCTTTTAAGGGATAAAAACTGTTTATGCTTTTTCTAACAAGTTACACGCGTTAGTATTACAATAGGCCGTACTATTAGTGTGTCGATTTCCTATTAACTTATATTATTCATATTAGATAGGTATGCATACTAATGTGGCCGCAGTTTGCCTCTTACGTCTCTCTTTAAAACTTCTAAAATTTAATGCTTATTTACTTATTGTTTTGTATATATTTTGCCAATAAATAATCTTTACTAAGCATTAACATATCTATTATCACTTATAAACTCAGATAAGCCAATAAAAAAAGGGACTAAATGTTAAAATGCAGTAAAAAAAGTATGATAAACTGCGCTTCATGGAAGAATCAATATCAATTAAACCCACGTCATGTCACAAAAACCACTAGTAAAAAAGCCCGACAGTCAAAAGTCAAATACGGTAAACGATCACGGAGATGATAAACCCCAAGTACGATTTATCACGATAGATACTGAAGACGCAGGTCAGCGTATTGATAATTTTTTATTAAGAACATTAAAAGGTGTGCCCAAAAGTCATCTTTATCGTTTAATGCGTAAAGGTGAAATACGCGTTAATAAAAAGCGAATAAAACCCGTTTATAAACTCGCACTAAATGATGTATTACGGATTGCCCCTATTAGAGTGTCAGAGAAAACAGATACTGTTTCAACAGGTTTGAATATTGTTGCCAACCTTGAAAAGCAAATATTATTTGAAGATGATAGGTTAATTGTAATTAATAAACCCTCAGGTATGGCCGTTCATGGGGGCAGTGGTTTAAGCTTTGGTTTGATTGAAGCGCTACGCGCATTGCGTCCTGAAGCTCGAATGCTTGAATTAGTACATAGGCTTGACCGAGATACCTCTGGTTGCCTTATTGTTGCGAAAAAACGTTCTGCACTTCGTCATTTACATGAACAGCTACGCAGTAAAAACGTACAAAAATTTTATCATGCACTCGTCAAAGGACATTGGCCTACTAAATTAACACGTGTTACTGAAGGATTAAGAAAAAATGATCTAAAATCAGGTGAGCGTGTCGTGATTGTTGATAATATAGACGGTAAAGAATCAGAAACACGCTATAAAGTGTTAGAGCGTTACCGCGGTGCGACTTTAGTGCGCGCTTTTCCTGTTACAGGCAGAACCCATCAAATACGTGTTCATTGTCAAGTAAGTGGGCATTCTATTGCCATGGACGCTAAATATGGCAGTGAAGATTTTGATGCAGAGATGAAAAGTAAGGGGCTTAAACGCTTATTTTTACATGCTGCTAGTATTGAATTTACGCACCCAAAAACAGAAGAACGTTTAAAGGTTGAAGCGCCGCTTGAACCTAGTTTAGAGAAGTTGCTTGCTAAACTTGTTAGAGAATAGTAACTATAAAATAAGTTAAACACACGATAGAAGAGCAATATGCAGTATTATAAACTTGTTATTTTTGATTGGGATGGAACCTTAATGGACTCTGTTGAACGTATTGTTTCCTCAATGCAGTCAGCCGCTGAAACTGTTGGTTTAACGATACCTTCGAATGATGATGTAAAGCAAATTATAGGTTTAAGTTTGAATGTAGGCCTAGAAAAACTATTTTCAGCGATAACGCCTGAGCAAGTTGAAGCCATGTTAGTGCAATATAAATATGAATACCTTGAAGGAGATAAAACACCAACACCTTTATTTGATAATGCCATGACATTACTTTCAACACTCAAAAAGAGCAGTAAATTATTAGCTGTGGCTACAGGAAAAGGAAGAGAAGGGCTAAATAGGGTATTGCAAGTAAGTGAAACTAACCATTTATTTAATACTACACGTTGTGCGGGTGAGATGCCGTCAAAGCCTGATCCAGAAATGCTACATAGTATTTTGGCTGAATTAGAGGTTGCTCCACATGAGGCCGTGATGATTGGTGATACCAGTCATGATTTAGCAATGGCTCAAAATGCTGGTATTGATAGTATTGGTGTTACTTTTGGTGTGCACAATAAACAAATACTTCAGCAATATGCGCCCAAAGCTATTGTTGATTCAATAAGTGAATTACATACTTTGCTTGTGTAGCTATTAATAATTTAAGTTAGTATTTATTCTGGCATGGAGCGATAAATCCCTTAAACCTCAATGGATGCCATATTATTTTATAAGTATAATGCCGTTCTGACTTATATTAAATAAGATTAAGGACTTCGTACACTGTTGGCTCTTTGTTCAAGTACATGCGTATAAACTTGCGTAGTACGTAAATCACTATGACCTAATTGCTCTTGCACTGTATGTATATACCCAAACGACCTCAATTAATGCCTAGCCTAAACTCGTTTTTAATTCCAGCTGAATCCTGGATCTTGAGGTGGTTTGAGTATATTAGCCCCTTGTTGTAATAAATGTGTAGCAAATGAATGACGTAAAGTATGTGGAGTCACATGTTTATCAATTTGGGCATCAAACGCTGCTTTTTTAACAGCACGTTGTAATTGTTTTTCATCAATATGATGGCGCCTAAGTTGTTTAC
>NZ_JBHFOM010000045.1:0-39858 GCF_053543955.1 Colwellia sp. E150_009 | reverse complement strand
ATACCAAGTTGATTAAGTTCTTTCCCACTCAGCGAGAATTAAAAGGCTTAGAGGCAAGGCATTGATTGAAGAGAATGGTCATTCCCTTGTCAAAATCAATAACGCTGCATATAAGCCTTTTAAACTCGCCCTTTGGGAGCTCATTAGCAAACTGATAACATCACAAAATTGAAGAAATATAGAATTACTATGTTTAATCAATTTTCCTTGTTCTAAGCTCGCTAATGAAGCTCTGAGTTGGGAAGAAATTTAATCAAATTGGTATTACTCATTAGAACGCCATTTAAGTTGTGGCACTCGTATCGTTAACTCTTGGGATTTCTACCCATTTAACTAAATAAAATAAGGAAAATTAAATATTAATATGGACTGGCTTGATACCGCGTTTAATTTCATTAAATTAACTGAGCTTTCAGCGTTAATTTTTCAAAATAAATTTATCATTACCTTGGTACTTATTTTTATTTTTGTTGTCGCTAAGCAAATTCTGATAAAAATGATAAAACGTAAATCTAAAAGCGATAAAAGAATACGCATAAATATGGTTAATAATATATTTACCTTATCGTTAATTGTTGCGCTTTTTAATATTTGGTCATATGAAATCCAAAAATTTGCATTTTCAATTGCGGCATTTATCGTTGCTATTGTGCTGGCAACAAGAGAGTTTATTCAATGTTTTATTGGTTTTGTTTATTTATTATCAAGTAGACCATTTCGCATTGGCGATTGGATACAAGTAGGGAATTATTTTGGCGAAGTACATTCGACTGATTGGGCAAAATTAACCTTATTGGAAGTAGGGCAAGATGACTATCAATACACGGGGAAAACCTTGTATTTGCCTAACAGTCAATTAATTACTTCAGTGATAAAGAATCTTAATTTTTTAAAGCGATACGCTATGCATCACTTTACTATTGTACGAGATGATAGTGTTAACCCTTTTGAATTTATGGAGCAGCTCTATGAGAAAGCGAATAACTATTGTGATGATTTTAAAGATGTTGCCATTCGTTATAATCAACTTATTGAAAATAGGTTAGAGATAAATATTACGGGTCCTGAGCCTCATATTCAGATTGCGACATCAGATATAGGTGACACTCAAGTGTTTTTTACCATCTTTTGCCCAACAGATAGGGCACTTGAGATAGAGCAAAAATTAACACGAGATTTTATGTTGTTGTGGTTTGAACATAAGAAACGCTTATCTTCAAGTTAATTGGGTAAACAAGGTTGTCGTTTTAAATTCGCTTTTATGAACACTATAGTCTGTAGAGCAGCCCATGCAGACTATGTCTTTGTGGTGTTACTTGGTTCAGAATTAATTAAGGTAATTGCACCATCAAGATGAACGTCTCGTTGTGGGAATGCGACGACAATGTTATGTTCTTCAAATAATTCAGCCAAACGGAAGCGAATATTACTTCGTGTTATCCTTAAACCACCCTCAACGGTGGATTTAATCCAAAAGCTAACGTGAAAAATAAGAGAGTTATCGCCAAAATCTTCAAATGACACTTGAGCCTTTGGTTCATCTAACGTTTCCTTTTGCTCAATAGTTGCTTGCATAATTAACTCAGCCACTTTTTTTATTGGTGAACCATAAGCAACGCCTACAATAACAGACCCCCGAACTAATTGATCTACAAGTGTCCAATTAACAACCGTGTTTTCAAGTAGTTTACTGTTAGGAATTAACATGTGCACACCATCTACACGTCTTATACGTGTAGAGCGAGTGTTTATTTCTTCAACCGTACCTTTTGAGTTTTCAACTTCTAAAAAGTCGCCAATTCTTATTGGGCGTTCCCACATTAATATCCAACCACTGATAAAATTATTAATAATGTTTTGTGCCCCAAAACCAAAACCTATGGCAATAGCACCTGATAAAAAAGCGAAAGCGGTGATGGGAATATTGATTAAATCTAAGATAGTAATAATTAATATCGTTAGGGCGATAATATAAAAGATGCGCCGTAATAAATGGATAATATTAGGATCTGTGTTTTTTGTCGTTAAATGTTTTGTTAACCATTTAACAATTAACTTTGTTAGAAAGAAGCCTATCAGTAGTAAAAAAGGAATGAAGAGAATATCAGCAACGGTAATAGGCTGTTCTTCAATTGAGATAATCGATGTGTTTAAAAAGTGTTCAATTTGCTCAAATGTCATAATTTATTTCTCTATTTATTTAACCTAGTTGTTTAGCAAGTTAAATTTATGAGTTGATAAAAACTTTAGACGGATCTACCAAAAACTTTTTACCGAGCGCTTCTCTACCAAGCAGCATTAAGTAACTCATGTCAGAGCGATCAGTTAACGTTATTTCTATTACCCATGTTTCTCTTCCCAATATTACTGTTGTTTCAATAACGTAACGCTGTTCAGAGGTACCATTAGAAGACTTTACTTTTCTAATATCACTTATTGGGGCAGTACAACTAACAATACTATTAACATTATGCACATCAGGATGGATATCAAACTTAACGCATTTCTTGCCATTTTTTACTATTTTTGTGAGGTTATCAACATGTAATGAAGAGGTTTTTGCACCAGTATCCACTCTAACTTGTAAATCATCTATTGCAAGATCAGGTAAAGCAATAGATTCTAAACGACCAATAATTGTTTTATTTTTATTCATATAATGCCTTAATTAATTTATATTATTATCTGCTGGTAATAACAATTCTTGTACGTTTTCAATTTGTTCAGCAATGTCTTCATCATCTTCGCTAAAGTAGGCTATGTGAAACATGGCTTCACCTTCTTGTACTAAAGGAATATTTTGTTTTCCTATTAAAATACCTGAACGAGTAGCTTTTACAGCGTCAATAACTTCACCGTAAGGACTACCAATTTCGGCGAGTACTTGCCCTTTAATGATTTGGTCACCTAAGTTGACAATATTATGTACAATACCACTCGCATTTGCTCTTACCCATTGGCTACCATTAGCAATAAAAGGCGCCATTTTTTTCTTTCTTGAGGTTGATTTTCTTGCCATTCCTAAATGCTGTAATACGTTTAATATACCTTTCATGCCAGCACGGATTGAAAACTCGTCAAAACGCAGTGCTTCTCCCGCTTCATATAATAATATTTTAGTTTCATTTTTAACGGCTGCCTCACGTAATGAGCCATCCACTAAATTAGAATTTAATAAAACAGGTACACCAAATATTTCTGCCAACTCTTTCGTTTCAGCATCAGACATATCTGCCCTAATTTGTGGCAAATTTGAACGGTGAATTGCGCCAGTATGTAAATCTATTCCATAATCACAATGTTTAACAATTTCATTCAGAAAAATATAAGCGACTCTGCCAGCTAATGAGCCTTTAGCAGAGCCAGGAAAACAGCGATTAAGATCACGGCGATCAGGCATGTAACGACTTTGATTTACTACACCATATACATTTACCATAGGTACCGCAATGACGGTGCCTCGCGTAATTTTAAATTTTTTTTGGTTGATTAAACGACGAATAATCTCAATGCCATTTAATTCATCACCATGTACCGCTGCACTTACAAAAATAGTAGGTCCTGGTTTTTTAGAGCGAATAATGTGTACAGGCAAAGAGACATTAGCATCAGTATATAGCTTAGCAACGGGCAAATTAATTTTTCGATGCTCACCTGGTAAAATAGTAAATTCACCTATAGTTAATTTTTCCATAATTCTCTCTATTAACCTTTGCCACGGGTTTTGGTTTTATTTGGCTTGGCATTTTTTTCTAAAAATTCAAATACCATACCAGCAATATTTTTACCTGTTGCTTTTTCAATGCCCTCTAACCCAGGAGATGAGTTAACTTCCATTACCATTGGACCAGTTTGAGAACGAAGTAAATCAACGCCACACATATTTAAGCCCATGGCTTTTGCAGCATTAATGGCCGTTTCTCGTTCTGCTTTTGATAATTTTACTACTTCGGCAGAGCCACCACGATGTAAATTAGAGCGAAATTCACCTTCAGCCCCTTGGCGTTTCATGGCGGCAACCACTTTACCACCAATCACTAAACAACGAATGTCGGCACCGCCAGCTTCTTTAACAAACTCTTGTACTAAGATATTAGCTTGGAGTCCCATAAAAGCTTCAATGATTGCTTCTGCTGATTTTGCAGTTTCAGCTAATACCACACCAATACCCTGTGTGCCTTCTAATAGTTTAATAACAACTGGCGCACCACCAACATTTTTAATTAAATCTTTTGTGTTATCAGGCTTATTTGCAAAACCAGTACGGGGTAAGCCAATACCTTTACGTGATAATAGCTGTAATGAACGTAATTTATCACGTGAGCGACTGATAGCGACAGATTCATTAATATTGAAGGTGCCCATCATTTCAAACTGTCTGGCAACGGCTGTACCATAAAAAGTTACAGACGCACCAATTCTAGGGATAATAGCATCATATTTGGGTAATTCTTTACCATGATAACGTACAGCTGAATGACTACTGGTAATATCCATATAACAATGTAGTGTGTCAATCACGTCAACTTCATGGCCTAACGCTTCGCCAGCTTCTTTTAAGCGTCGAGTGGAGTACAATTTTGAGTTTCTTGATAATATAGCTATTTTCATAATATAAACCTTTTTTAATCACTTTTTCTTATTAAAAAGTAATGTCATAATTATAGCGCAGTGTATAGTTATAGCTGTTAATTACAAAGTTGTATATTTTTATGAGTTTAATCAAAAAAAATGATTGTAGGCGAGTCTTGGAAAGTAGATGAAAATTGAATTATTAAAAACATTTCTTGAAGTCAGTAGGACTTTGCATTTTAGAATTGCATCAGAAAATTTGTTTATTACACAATCTGCGGTGAGTGCTCGAATAAAATTATTAGAAGAAGATTTAGGTGTTTTGCTTTTTGATCGTAGCCAAAAACACTTAAAATTGACCCCTGAAGGAAATCGACTTATAAAGCATGCCAATGAATTGTTGTTTATGTGGCAAAAGACGAAACAAGATGTTGGTATTGCTGAAAGTGACTCTCATCAACTTGTGATTGGCTCTATGATGTCAATATGGGATATAGTTCTACAAGATTGGTTGAAAAAAATTCATCGTAATATGGACGATGTTAGTTTATTGACAAACACCTACTCGCCAATTGAACTCCGTAAAAGTGTATTAAGTCGAGTTATTGATATTGCTTTTTTATTTGAACCCCCTTTTGTTGAAGATTTTATTACTGAAAAAGTGGCGACTGTTCCCCTGCATTTAGTCACGACAGAGCCTAGTGCTTGTAACGATATTACGTTATTAGATAATTATATTATGGTAGATTATGGCGATGCAATTAATGCACAATATCGGCGTGATTTTCAAATGGCTGCCCCAGCCAAACACTATATGAGTCAACCACGCATCGCATTAAATTTTTTATTAGATGCTGGTGGTAGTGCTTATCTACCAAGACAGATGACGTTTGAATATATTGAGAAGAAAAAATTATACATTGTTGACGAAGCGCCTGTATATTCACGAGAAATATTTGCTGCATATTTAGCTAAAAGCCAAAAAGTGAGTATTATTGAGCAAACACTTCAATTATTTCCTTACGTAACGCTATAGAATAAACTCAAATTAAACAACTCACTTTGATCTTGCAACAAAATCTGTGTAAATGGGTTAGATAATTTGAGTTAATTAATTATCGTTATGCTTTTGGTGGAAGCGTACTGATTGATTTATAGTAGCTTGCCTCTAATTCTTCATTTACACATTGTAGTATGTAACTGTTTAATTGCTGTTCGGCAACTTCTTCTTGCGTTGCATACTCGCTACACTCTGCTACTAAACTCAGTAAATAACTGTTGGGTGCATCTTCCAAAACTGGTTTTTCTTCTTCACTGTAACTCATATTGCTAAATAAAACTAACAGTGTAAAAGCTAATGTTTTTTTCATAATTTTTCTCTAAAATTAAATGTAAATTGAATAATGGTTAATTATCCCAGTAGTCGCTAAATGAATTTAGCTCTTTTTCTATCGTTCTTTTTTCATGCAAAGAGTCGAGTTTTTGTCTAATGTGATACTTTTGCTTTGCTTTCTTTTTTACGTTTTTTCTAATCATTTCTTTGTTCGTTGTGCCATAGGCGATTTCAAAACCTGCTATACCAGAGCTGAAAAGTAAATTTTCATCAATATCAATATCAATATCAGTGTCAATGTCAGCCTCAGCCTCAGAGTCTTCATATGTATTAATGTTCATTGCCTTACCTTATAAAAAACTAGAATTGAATTTTCATTAGATAATGTACTCATCAGGATCAATTGAAAAGCGAAATATTTTTGTTTTTTTAATCAAAATATTTGATTAAATGGTCGTTATATAAAAATTAAGGAATGGCTTAAGTGACAATAAAGGCGTTTCTTGTCAACCCCTTTATTGTTTTTGAATGATTAAGGTGTGCTAGAAATAGCTATGTTGGTGAGGAGGGGGATAAATAGATTAAGATTGATTAAAACCATTTTTTCTTTTTAAAAACCCATACTTGTAATATTACGACAACGATTAATATCAAAATAAATATACTAAAGGCGTTATTATTGTCTGAGCCAGGAATACCGCCAACATTAATACCTAAAAGCCCAGTTAAGAATCCCAATGGCAGAAATACAGCGGCAACCACTGATAAGACAAACATTCTATTATTCATTTGATCATTTAACTTATGATTTAACTCTTCTTGACAAACAATCGCTCTGTCTTTTATTGAATCAAGGTCTTCGATATAACGGGTTAAATGGTCTGAAGTTTCTCTTAATAATATTTTTTCTTCATTGGTAAATAGCGAAATTTTATCACTAAACAATTGCGACATTGCTTCTCGTTGCGGCGATAAGTAGCGTCTGAGAGAGATGATTTGTCTACGTAAATCAGAAAGTTCATTACGTAAATCATGAGTACTCGATGTTAAAATATTTTCTTCTATATCAGAAACGCTTTCTTCTATTTCATAGATGGTTTGTCCCATGCGGGTGATTAAATTTTCAGTGAGTATTGTGATGAATTCTGATGGTGTTTTGGGACCTTCGTTATTATCAAAATCAGCGGCAATATCTTTGGTTGAGAGAAGTGTACGAAATCGAGTACTAATAATTTTATCTTTGGCAAACCAAAGGCGAATAGAAACCATATCATGAGGATCACTGTTAGGTGCTAAATTAACGCCTCTGAGCGACATGAGCACTCCGCCATTAAGTGGTGTGGCTCTTGGACGGGTCTCTTCATTTAATAAAGCCGTAATAATAACAGGGTTTAATTGACTTTGTTCAGTCAACCATTGCTTGGTTGTTTCTTGTGTATAATCAAAATGAAGCCAAAATGCTCGGTCTTTATTAACAGAGGCAAGGGATTTTATTTTATTATCTTGTTTTTTTTGATTGTCTTCGTTGAAATAATAACCATAAATAAATTCTGAATGAGCCATAACTACCTCAGTAATGATATTTGTTTTCTATAGCAATATATTTTTGTTGTAATAATTTAATTTTTACAGAAATCGTTATTACTATAAAATTTTTACAGTAATAACAATGTACCGCAGCCTAAGAAGGCAATAAAGCCAAAAATATCTGTGACGGTAGTTAAAATAACAGATCCCGATAATGCAGGATCAATATTTAACTTATTTAATATCCATGGTACCCAAACACCCGATAACGAAGCAATAAGAATATTGCCTAGAATGGCAATACAAATTGTGACTGAAAGCATTGGGTTTTCAAACCAATAAAAAGTAATAATGCCAATTACCGTTGCCCATAATATTCCGTTTATAGCGCCTACTTTTAGCTCTTTTTTTACGATTGCTTGTCTGTTGGCGTCAGTGATTTGTCCTAAGGCCAAACCTCTAATAATTAAGGTTAATGTTTGACTTCCTGAAATGCCTCCCATTGATGCAACAACCGGCATAAGTACCGCTAATGCAACAACTTGTTGAAGTGTTGCTTCGAATAAGCCAATAAACCAAGATGCTAAAAAAGCGGTTAATAAATTGATACCTAACCAGATGGCGCGGTTTTTACTACTTAACCAAACACTGGCAAATAAATCTTCTTCGTCACTTAAACCTGCCGATTGAAATAATTGATTATCTTTTAGCTGTTCTTTGTATTGGTAAGCCGAGTCTATGTCTAATCTACCTGTTAAACAGCCATTTTCATCAATAACGGGTAATGCTGATTTACCTGATAAAATAACAGCATCAGCGGCTTCTTCTATGTCTTTTGTTGCTTCTAAATATTGTACTTCTTGATAAATAACGTCAGTAAGAAGTTTTTCATCATTTAACGTTAATAAGCGGTTAATTGCTATTTCACCGAGTAACTTAGATTCAGTGTCAATAATATAAATAACTTCACTTAATGGCGCTCTATTTTTTGCACAGATTTTTTTTGCGGCAGATACTTTTAATTTTTCTGGTATTTTATTTTCATCAAAACTCTGCCAATGTCCTACTTCTAATTCTGAGTAATCTTGCGCCTTTTTGAAATGACTTCTTTGCTTAACCGTCATTTGAGAGATAGCATACTCAATAAAACGATCACTTAAGTGTTCTGTAAGATCAAGTAAGCTATTGGCGTCTAACTTATCAAATAAAGGTAGACAGCTTTCATCATCCATTGAATCTAATAACATTTGTCTAGATTCATTTTTCATTTCTAGAAAAATATTTTGTTGATATTCGTTGCTTAACTGATGCCAAATAATGAGACGAGATTTAAGGGGAAAAGCTTCAAGCAGTATTGCCATGTGCTCAGGTAATAAATCATGTTCTATTTCAGAAATGAGTTCATTTAATGGTAGACCGTCAGCAATAAGCTCATCTACTTTTTCAATATATTCAGGCAATAACTCTAAAGACATTTAAATTCCTAAAAGGCTGGTATTTAATAAATTATTTTGATGAGACTCAGCAAAATTTTGCGTTTAATATGTCACAACATTGATTATAAAATAACACTATTTGCTTTAATAAAATATTATACCCTATGGAAATGCCAAAATTGCAGCCCTTTGCAATAAAAACACAACGCTTTTCGTTTTATTCTAAGTTATGGCGCTTACTCTTTAGAAAACGTCAGTGGCAAATTGTTGAGGATTGGCATTATAAATTACCGAATAAAAGGGTTATTATTATTCCTAAAGGGTTTGTGTTTGATGGAAGTTCGTATCCTGCGTTGGTGTGGTTATTTTTCTCACCAACGGGCTTATTACTCATTCCTGTTATATTGCATGAATTTTGTTTTACGTATAATTATTTATGGATGAAACAAAATGGGCATGTTTTTAAATTTAAAAAGGGCGATGGATTTTTTAAATGGTCGGCATTAATTCGTAATGTAGGCATAGAACGTAACGAATTATTGCTAATTGATTATTTTATGTGGTTGATTTGTATTAGTTTTGGTTGGGTTAATTGGATAGTTTTTCAACGAAAAAATGCAGATGATATTGTGCCAGCCACGATCAAGCCACGGTAACTTTAATAATATGCTGATAGTCATTTTTATTCACTATCAGCATTCGTTATGTTATTGAAAGCTATTTTGTACTAGGCCAGCAAGCTATTGCTTCTTCAAGCGTGAATTTACCTTCTAACAGAGAACGTCCTAAAATAACGCCACTAACGCCTGTACCAATCAAGGCTTTAATGTCATCTAAACAACCAATACCACCAGAGGCTTGCCATTGAATACTTGGGTACTTTTGACAAAGCTCAATGTATAGATCAACATTTGAGCCTGAAAGCGTTCCGTCTTTTGAGATGTCAGTGCATAAAATATGTTTTATGCCTGCTTCAATGTATGCGTCGAGTAGGTCTTCTAGATTGACACCACTGTCTTCAATCCAACCATGGGTAGGTAGGGTTTTATTACCTTGTTCGTCAATTTTAATATCAAGTGCTAAAACAATTTTTTCACCGCCATAGGATTTTAACCATTCAATCACTAGATCAGGTTGTTTAATCGCCAGTGAGCCAATCACCACCCGTGTGGCACCTAATTCTAAAAGCTGTTTTACATCTTCTTCACAACGAATACCACCACCAACTTGGGTGATCATCGTTTCATGATTCACGACCGTTTTAAGCGTAGACAATTGGCGTTTAGTGCTGTCTTTGGCTCCATCTAAGTCAACAAAGTGCATAACGGTAGCACCTGATGCGGCATAAGCTTGTTGACGTTCTTGTACTGTGTATTGGTAATTAGTTTTTTGCGCGTAATCGCCTTGAAAAAGACGAACAACTTCACCACCAATTAAATCAATCGCAGGGATCATCATAAGTTGCTTAACTCCAGTTTTATTTGTGTAGTGTCGAGCTGTAAAAAATTTTTAATAATTCTACTGCCTAAATCACTTGAACGCTCAGGATGAAATTGACAACCTATAAAATTATCTTTACCTATAATAGCTGAAAATTCAGTGCCATATACACAACTTGCTAAAGTGTATTTACTAACAGGGGCAGCAAAACTATGAACAAAATAAAAATAATCGCCAACATTTATGCCAGCTAAAACAGGGTGTTCACTTACTTTCGTTAACGTATTCCAGCCCATATGTGGTAAGCGGTTAGTTTGAGCATCAAGTGGTGTAACTTTAGTTGGAATTAACCCTAAACATTCAACCGCTTGCTCATTGCCGCCTTCAGTGGATGATTCTGTCATTAATTGCATACCTAAACAAAATCCTAACACGGGTTGTGTTAACTCTTGTAAGGTTTGAACTAGCTTCTTTTCAATGATATTTTGCATGGCGTGTTTAGCACTACCAACACCTGGGAAAATCACTTTATCGGCGGCTTTTATCAACTCTATATTGTCTGTAATTGTGGCACTAAAACCTAAACGTTCAACAGCAAACTTTACAGAAGATAAGTTAGCACAACCTGTATCAACAATAACATTTTTACTGTTGTAACTACTTTTATTAGCAGGTGTATCTGTCATTATAACGTTCCTTTTGAACTTGGTAATTCATCACCTTCAACTTTGATGGCTTGACCTAATGCACGACCAAATACTTTAAATAAACTTTCAACTTGGTGATGACAATTACCTTTGCTGGTTGAAAGGTGTAACGTAATTAACATGGCGTCGGCAAGTGATCGGAAAAAGTGTGAAACCATTTGTGTAGACATTGTGCCAACATTTGCCGAGGTAAATTCAGCGTCAAATTCAAGCCAAGGTCGACCAGACAAGTCAATTGCACATTCCGCACGACACTCATCCATAGGGAGTACAAAGCCAAAACGGCCAATACCACGTTTGTCGCCTAAAGCTTCTTTTAATGCTTGTCCTAATGCGAGTGCTGTATCTTCAACGCTGTGATGTTCATCAATATGGTAATCACCACTAACATGGCATTGCAAATTGAAACTGCCGTGAGTGGCAATTTGATCTAACATATGATCAAAAAAGCCTAAACCCGTATCAATACTACTGCCGCCGACTTTATCTAAATTTACTGACACGGTAATATCTGTTTCTTTTGTTGTTCTAATCACCGTAGCGATGCGTGGTTTTTCAGTCGCGGTAAGTATTTGCTCACTGACTTGTGTCCAGTTTAGCTTGTCACGGTCATATTTTATCCCAACAATTCCCATGTTTGCTGCTAACCCCATATCCGTTTCTCGATCACCAATCACATAGGAATTAGCAAAATCAACTCGACCCTGCTGTAAATAGTCACTGACTAAACCAAGCTTTGGCTTACGACAGTTACAGTTGTCTTTTTCAAAATGAGGGCATAATAAGGTATCTTGAAATTCAACACCTTGTGATGAAAAAATTGCCATCATTTTATTATGAGGTAAATCAAAATCAGCTTGTGGGAAACTACTCGTCCCTAAACCATCTTGATTAGAAACCATGACTAAAACAAAACCTTTAGCTTGCAGTTTTAATAGCTCAGGAATAACGTTTGGTTCAAAGACTAATTTTTCTAGGGAATCTAGTTGTTTATCGATTGCTGGTTCTTCAACTAAGGTACCATCACGGTCGATAAATAATATTTTTTGTTGTTTGTTGCTCATGATAATACTTCTTTAAGTTGGGTTATTTCTGCTTCACTGCCAATACTAATACGTAAACAGTTTTCTAGTTGCTGCTGTTTAGATTGGTCACGGATTAAAATATTTTTACTCACTAATAAATTGAAAATTCGTGTTTTTTCACTTTCATTAGTACAACGGAATAAAACAAAGTTAGCGTCACTTGCAAATACATTACTACACCATCTTTGTTCGGTAAGCCAAGCAGATAGACTTGTTTTGACTTTGTTACAGTCGCGAACTCGTTGTGTCATTTGTTGTATGCCCGTGTTTAGCACTTGGCTGGCAATTTCTGCAACGGGAGCTGATATAGGGTAAGGAGCAATGACTTTACTCAATAGGTTTATAATATCAGCATTAGCCAGTGTAAAACCACATCTGAGTCCTGCTAAGGCAAAGGCTTTTGATAAGGTTCTTAGTACAATAACATTATTATATTTTTTTAATAATGACGTGCTGGTTTGTTCTGGCGAGAACTCTATATAAGCCTCGTCTATGACAACAATGGCAGAGTTTTTAAATAATTCAATTACTTCAATTATTTGCTCTTTTGGTAATAAGTTACCAGTGGGATTACCTGGAGAGCATAAAAATACCACTTTTACTTTGCCTAATTGCTGTTGTAAACCTTCGATATCAAGGAGGTTATTTGTTAGCGGAACCGTGACAATACCCGCACCATGATTTTCTGCACTAATAGCATACATGCCATAGGTGGGAGGACAGATTAAAATGTTATCTTGGTAAGCGCGACAAAAGCTACGAATGATGAGTTCAATGCCTTCGTCTGCGCCACGTGTTGCTAATATTTGAGTTCGGTCAAGATCACAGTAATTGCTGTAAGCGTTAAGTAGGTTATCAGGTTGAAAATCAGGGTAACGGTTAATGTTTTTACTACTGATTTGATATTCACCTTCTCCAGGAGCTTCGTTGGCATTAAGCCATGTTTTGTTATTGGCTTGTGTTGTATCACCGCTAGCAAATAATCGCCTAGCAGATTGATATGGCACCATTTCAACGAGCTCTGCTCGTGCTAATTTATTTACTATCGACATTTCATTTACCTGCTTCTAAGCGAATGGTTACCGCTCTTTGGTGTGCATCTAACCCTTCAGCGTCAGTCAGTTCAATAATACATTCTGCAAGATTTTCTAAACCCGTCCTTGTGATTTCTTGTACGGTATAACGGCGAGAAAAATCGGCTAATGATAAACTTGAAATCACTTTTGAATAACCATATGTTGGTAAAACATGGTTAGTTCCGCTGGCGTAATCTCCAGCCGATTCTGGTGTGTAAGCTCCCACAAAAATAGAGCCAGCATTACGTAAATTACTTAATAATTCTTGCGGTGCTTCAGTTTGAATAATTAGATGCTCAGGGCCATATAAGTTTGAAACTTCAACGGCTTGCGCCATATCTTGGGTCAAAATGAGTCGAGATTGTTTTAATGCTTGTTTCGCAATGCTTTCTCTGCTTAGTAATTTAACTTGCTTTTCAAGTTCAATAGCCACTTTTTCTATCAATTTTTCACTGTCAGTCAATAAAATTACTTGGCTATCTGCACCGTGTTCGGCTTGTGATAATAAATCAGCTGCTATGAATGCAGCATTTGCTTGTTCATCACCAATCACAAGCACTTCTGAAGGACCTGCGGGCATATCAATAGCAAAACCAGCTACTTGTTGTGATAATTGTTTTTTAGCTTCAGTTACATAGCGGTTGCCAGGACCGAATACTTTATTAACGGCAGGAATAGTTTCTGTGCCGTAAGCAAGAGCTGCAATAGCTTGTGCTCCGCCAATGGTATAAATTTCGCTGATATTACAAAGTGAAGCAGCGACTAATATTTCGTTAGCTAATTGACCGTTTCTGTCTGGCGGGCAAACAAGTACCGTGCGTTTACAACCTGCAAGCTGTGCGGGTACACCTAACATTAATACGGTTGAAGGTAGTGGGGCACTGCCTGCTGGAATATATAAACCAACACTTTCAATTGATTCTGTTTTTAAGGTACAACGAACACCAGGGCAAGTTTCAACAGAAATATCTTTTGGTTCTTGGGCACTATGAAAGCGTTTTATTTGTTCATAGGCTGTATTTATTGCTTTTAAACGTTTATTTGTTAATGCTAATTTTGCTTGTTTAACTTGTTCGGCAGTGACTAGTAATGTTGACAAGGCAATACCATCAAACTGCTCAGTTAACGAAAACAATGCTTTATCACCTTGCTTTTGTACCTGCGATAGAATATTAGCGACTTGTGTTGATAATAATGCATTATCCGCAATGGCAGGACGGGCAAGCGCATCTTTTTTTTGTTGCGTTGTTATTGTTTGCCAATTGATTATTTGGGTATTCATAATTTTCTCTACTTTTTACAATAATAATGCGGGTTAGCCCATCATTTTTTCTATTGGCATGACTAATATAGAGTTACAGCCAAGCGCTTTTAATTTTTCCATGGTTTCCCAAAAGAATGTTTCAGTCGCAACAACGTGAACAGCGACTAAATCATCTCTACCTGCCAGAGGTAAAATAGTTGGTGTTTCTTTTCCTGGCATTAATGCACTTACTTCACTAATTTTATCTTTTGGTGCGTGTAGCATAATATACTTGCTTTCTTTAGCTTTCATTACACCTTGAATTCGAGGAAGAAGGGTATTTAAAATCTCTTGTTTTTCATTCCCTAAAGGTTCAGCGCGTTGAATAAGTGACGCTTTAGAGCGAAATACTTCAGCAACTTCTTTTAAACCATTAGCTTCAAGTGTGGCGCCTGTTGATACTAAATCACAAATACCATCGGCTAAGCCAACCCTTGGGGCAACTTCAACAGAGCCTTTTAATAAACAAAACTCAACGTTGATTCCGTTTTCTTTAGCGAAACGTTTTAATAATTGAGGGTAAGTTGTTGCAAAACGTAATCCATCAAGACACGCTAAACCTGTGTATTCAAATTCTTCAGGCATTGCAATTGAGAATCGGCACTCACCAAAGTTTAAAGGCGTTGTTTTAATGTAATCGTTTTTACTGCCAATTAACGCACGTGATAATTCTTCTTCTTCAAGTGTGTTGTCGCCAACGATGCCTAAATCACAAACCCCATCCATCACTAAACCAGGAATATCGCTACTACGCACACGCATAATGTCGATAGGTAAATTACTTACGTGAGCAAGTAAGCGGCGATCGGTAACATTGAGTTTTAACCCACAACGTTTTAAAAGGGCTTGAGTATCGTCACTAAGTCGTCCTGATTTTTGCATTGCTATGCGTAAACGTGGCGCTGATATTGTCATGTGTCTAATTCCTATTGATAAGTTTTTAATGCTAAAAATATGTATATACAATTTTCAGGGGCATAAAATGCGAAAAACCCCCGAAAGATTTAAGGCTCTTTCGGGGGTTCATAAATATAGTGCTTTAGTTCAACTCCACGAAAAGGCCATTACCCATCGCGGTGCTTCTATTTAAAATAAATAATAAAAGACCTGAACGGGCAGTTCCATATGATGGTGATGTCGGTTGTTCAGGTTAAAAGTCATAATGTGTTAAACTCAGTTTAATGTTTACTTTAATATTTAATTGAATGTCGTTAGGGTACTGATAAACCCATTGAGCTTCAAGGAATAATTACACTTTTTTATTATTATTTGTTCTATGATGTAAACCTAGTGTTATGACTATTATTAAAGTATTAGGCTGTTTAGTATAAATTCCTTCTTTATATAGTTATAGGTAGGTGTATTGATGTAGGCATTCTAAAGCTTTTGTTTGAATTGCCGATAAAGAGTTATGATTATTTTTGTTTAGTACTCACAATAAGTAAATGTGAATAATTCACAATAGAGGATTTATGGATATTTTCACCACACAATTAACGCGTGTTGTGCCTGTGCCAATTAAACCCGCTAATTTAAAGGTAAAAGCGTTAGTAAAAGACGCGAGAACAGGCAAGTTAAAAGAAGATTTAGATCATCTTGAAAATCATGATTACTATTTTGATGATAAAAAATCGGATAAAGAAGAGAACAATAACAGTGAAGAGGGTATTGATAAAGAGGCTTCAATAGATAAAAAAGCAGACGCGAATGAACAGTTAAACGAAGCGTCGGAAGATGATAATGGTATAACCCAATCGGAAGATGGAGTTAAGCACTTAGATCTTTATGTTTAGCGCAATATCACTTTTCATATTTTGTTGCTATAGATTAGCCTTTATGTTTGGTAATAAAACAGTATAATCGGCAATTCTTCTCATTTCTCTATTATATAACTTGTTTTCTAATGATTTCAGTTGCTCAAGCATTTTCTAATGATGGCGCTTTAGCTAAGGCTATAGACGGTTTTTCTCCTCGCCAAGCGCAAACTGATATGGCGTTAGAAGTAGCTAGTGCTATTAAAAAACAATCATCTCTTATTGTTGAAGCAGGCACAGGAACAGGTAAAACCTTTGCTTATCTCATACCTGCCTTTCTTAGTGTTAACACTGCCTCAAGTGGTGATGAACTGAATACAAAAATTATTGTTTCTACGGGGACAAAAAACTTACAAGAACAGCTCTTCCATAAAGATATCCCTTTAGTTAAAAAAGCGTTGGCGAGTAATGTACAAGTAGCTTTATTAAAAGGACGAGCTAATTATTTATGTCGTTATCGTTTAGCACAATACCAAGAAACGCGTGGACAGTTAGATGCCAATACACTTAATGATTTAGTGAAAGTAAAAACATGGGCAAATACTACTCAAAGTGGCGATATTGGCGAATTAGTGAATGTTACTGAAGACTCGGGTGTATTTCCCTTTGTCACCAGTACGTTAGATAACTGTTTAGCGAAAGATTGCCCTGATTATGAACAGTGTTATTTAGTTAGAGCACGGCAAAAAGCCATTGATGCAGATTTGATTGTGGTAAACCATCATTTGTTTTTTGCTGATATGGCACTTAAAGATACAGGCTTTGGTGAGTTAATACCCAAAGCACAAGTCGTTATTTTTGATGAAGCACACCAAATTGGTGATATTGCTAGCGATTATTTTGGTGAAGCTTTTTCTACGCGTCAGTTGGTTGACTTATGCACAGATGTAGCGCAAATCTATCGCAGCAAATTAACCGACGTAAAACAATTAGGCTTAGCGGCGGATAAATTGGAAAAAACCTGTCAGGAATTTAGGTTATTATTTAATTACGATACGGAGCGTGGTAATTGGCGGGAAAAATATCAACAGCAACAGTTTATACACAAATTTGAACGATTAAAGGTAGATTTAGATTTTTTATATCAAGTGATAAAGTTGTGTGTTTCACGTAATGAAGCGATTGATAGCTGTTTTGAGCGTGCAGTGAAGTTACTGTCACAATATAATGTGATGGCCAATGTTGATGTTGATGGTATGAGTTTTTGGTATGAAACTACGCCGCGACATGTGGTATTACATTTAACGCCTCTCAGTGTCGCTGATAAATTCAGTGCTTACATAAGAGAATCAGGAGCTGGTTGGATATTTACCTCAGCGACTTTAGCCGTAGATAATAGTTTTGATCATTTCTCTAAACATTTAGGCTTACAGGGTGCGACGCAATTATTATTAGAAAGCCCGTTTGATTATCAGCAACAATCTCAGTTAATTGTGCCTCGTTATTTACCTGAAGCAAATGATAAATCTCGTGCGCAATATTTAGCACAATTAGCAAAACCGTTAATTGTTGCCAGTAAAGGCGCGTGCTTTATGTTATTTACCAGTTATCGTGTTATGAATCAGGTGGCTGAACTTTTAGCGGGTGATATTGATAATCCTTTATTAGTGCAAGGACAAATGGCAAAACGAGTATTATTAGAAAAATTTGTGGAAAATGATAATGCTGTGTTACTTGCTACTGCGAGTTTTTGGGAAGGTATTGATGTTAGAGGTGATAAACTTACCTGTGTTATTATTGACAAATTACCCTTTGCTTCCCCTGATGACCCTTTACTGCAAGCACGTTGTGAGGATGTGAGGCGACAAGGAGGCGATGCGTTTGCACAGATACAGTTACCACAGGCTGTTATTGCACTAAAGCAAGGCGTTGGTCGACTTATTCGTGATGTTAGCGACCGGGGAATTATGGTGATTTGCGATAATCGTTTAGTCAATCGCCCTTACGGGCAAACATTTTTGAAGAGTTTGCCTGAAATGAAACGAAGCAGAGACTTAACTAAAGCAATAACTTTTCTTGAAAGTATTTGTTAAAGTTTTTAGTAAAATAATGCGTAAAATTTAAAAGGTAAGAAATAGTGAATTATTTGGCCATTGATGCATCAACTGAAGCTTGCTCAGTTGCATTACAAGTGAATAAAACAATTTATAGCTGTGATGAGTTGTGCCCGCAATCTCATAGTTTGCAGTTATTGCCTATGGTGGATAAATTACTTAAAGAAGCGAATATCACGCTATCACAATGTGATGGTTTAATCTTTGGTCGGGGCCCTGGTAGTTTTACAGGAGTACGTATTGGTGTCGGTGTAGCGCAAGGTTTAGCGTTTGCTGCTAACTTACCTGTTATTGGTGTGTCAAGCTTACAAGCAATGGCACAGTTAGCTTTTATTAAATATCAACAAACCGCTGTTTTTTCTGCTATTGATGCGCGCATGGGGGAAGTTTACAATGGGTATTTTGAACTTGATCATCATAATATAATGCAAGTTAAAACGCTGGCAGACCAACAAACAGAAGCGGTTACTGCACCTGCATTAGTGCAACAACGCTTAGCTAATATTATTTCTTTACCTATTTATGGTGTTGGTACAGGCTGGGATGCTTATCAAGCAGATTTATCCCCCCTTAAAACCAATGCGGGCACACCAGAAATACTGTTTCCTAGTGCCAAGGCTATGTTAACAATTGGTAAAGCAGCACTACAACGTGGTGAAGGAGTGAGTGCAGAAGATGCTCAACCTGTTTATGTACGTGATACAGTTTCATGGAAAAAATTACCAGGAAAGTAATTTTTTAATAAATTGCCTATAAATAAATTGTTTGCTAAATTTAAGCCATGAATATTTCTAGCACCAATAATGCAAGTTCAACTTTTGGGAAAATATCTACTGCAAATATCAGTAATACGCCCAATACACCGATTAAAGCGCCGGTGCGCACGGACGACCCTAATAAAACGCAAGAACAATCGCCTAAATCAACAGCAACTATTGTTATTGATGAACAAGCAATTACGCTCTTTAAAGAAAAGCAAACGTCACAATTAGCCTATTCGCGGTCAAATAATGCTAATTATTCTGATGTTGGCCAAGATCAACCTACAGTAAAAAATGAAACAGCGGTTGCTCAATATCAAGCTATTGATAACTTATCTGAACGTGAATCTGTTCAGAAACTGTTTGGTGTTGACTTGCTAGCGTAGCGAATTTTTAAGCAAGACCGTCAGCCTTTTCGTCTTTCCCATTGTAAAACCGAGTGCCTATGTCTTCTTTTTCTTCATATAGTAACAAAACAAAGCCATCTAGTTTTTTAAAAAAGTACCATTTCTTTATTTTACTTTTATTGGCTATTGTTATTAAACAACTACCCCTTATTTCTATTCCGTTTAATTGGTTAGAAAGCTATTTTCATGAAGTGAGCCATGGCATTGCTGCATTATTAACGGGTGGGAATGTATTGCGTATTCAATTGTTTGCTAATGGTGCGGGCTTATGTACTACACAAGGCGGTATTGATTTTGTTATTAGTTTTGCTGGATATGCGGGAGCAACGCTTTGGGGATGGGGAATTTACCGTTTATCGAGTATTCATCAAAAAGTAGCGCAAGGCTTTTCATTATTGGTGTTTTTTATTTTGGTTAGCTCTATTATCTTTTGGGGAAGAGATTTATTAACATGGCTTATTTTAGGTGTGTTAGCCGCATTGTTTTTATTCACTATAAAGCTTAAAAAAATTCATTATTTGCAAAGTCTTATGCAATTGTTTGGTCTGCTTATTTTATTAAATAGCTTATCAAGTCCTGCTTACTTACTTGATGGTCGTCATATAGGTGATGGTGCTGCTTTAGCATCTATGACTTTTATACCAGAAATTATTTGGGTGGTTATTTGGTTTGCTATTGCATTGCTAGCACTCTTCTCACTTTATAAATCATCACAAAAATAAGGAGTTCCATGTTTATAGACAATGAAATTAAAGAAGTAAACTATATGCTTGAATCGCTTTCGTTGCAGGGCTTAGTGTGTGGTAGTGAGGAAAGTAAAGACAACATTGTATTATGTTTACACGGTTGGCTTGATAATGCAGCGAGTTTTTTACCTTTAATGCCTTATTTAAAAAAAATGTTACCAAGTAAGCGCATTATAGCGGTTGATTGGCCAGGGCACGGGAATTCAAGTCATAAAAGTCTTGATGCTCACTATCATTTTATTGATTGGGTGTATGACTTATTGCAATTGTTTGAATTAAATCAATGGCAGAAAGTTGATATTGTTGGCCATTCAATGGGAGGGATGGTGGCAAGCGCTTTTGCTGCTGCTTTTCCAGAAAAAATAAAATCTCTTACGCTAATTGATTCAATTGGTTTTATCAGCACAGAAGCAGAGCAAACGACCAAACAATTACGGGATGGTATGTTAAGCCGTTTTAACAACAGTATAATAAAAGAGCAGCTGGTAGGCGCAAAAAAGAAAAATTTCCATTCTAGTATAGATTCTGCAATTAAAGCACGTGTTAATGTTTCTGATCTTAAATACGAACAGGCTAAATTACTTGTTGAGCGTGGTATTACTAAAGAAGCTCAAGGATATCGGTGGAGAAGTGATGCACGTTTGCGTACTACATCACCTTACCGTTTAACATTAAAGCAGGCGCAGCAGTTTATCTGCGATATAAAATGTCCTGTGCAACTTATTTATGGTAGTGAAGGGTTAGATATGGTGAGTTCAGGATTAAAGGTTTTTGGTACTTTATTTAATACCTTTTCTAGCTTTGAATTAGTTGGAGGGCACCATGTTCATATGGAAAAACCAGAGAAAACAGTTGAATTAATTAAATGCTTTTTAGATCAATAGCAAGGTTTTGAGTTAAATTCAAACAACTGTTTAAATTTAACTGGTAGTATCAGTTAAAATTTGATAAAACTGTGCAACAATTAAAAACTTCAACAAAAATGAAGTCATAAATATAAGCACTGAACTAAACTGTAACATAGTTTTAAAAATATAATGAGGAAGGTATTGTGGAAAAGATCTGGTTAGAAAAAAGTTATCCCCCTGGAGTCCCATTTGAAATAAATCCAGACAAATACCCTTCATTAGTGGCAATGTTTAACAAATATACAGCTCTCTATGGTGAAAGAACTGCTTTTATTAATATGGGGGTAGAGATTTCTTATGCTGAACTCGTAGAACAAGCAACGGCTTTTGCTGCTTATTTACAGCAGAATTTAGGCCTTGAAAAAGGCGATAAATTCGCCATCATGGTACCTAATACTTTGCAGTACCCTATTGCACTTTTTGGTGCTTTACTTGCTGGTTTAACTGTGGTTAATGTTAATCCTTTATATACAGAGCGAGAATTAGAGCATCAGCTTAACGATTCTGGCGCTAAAGCAATGTTGATCATTGAGAACTTTGCTCAAACACTAGAAAATATCGTCACTAAAACCCCTATTGAACACGTTATTTTGACTTCATTAGGTGACCGCTTAGGTTTGGTAAAAGGTAAAGTTGTTAATGCAGTTGTTAAGTATGTGAAAAAAATGGTGCCTGCGTTTAATTTACCTGACGCTATTCGTTTTAACAGTGTTTTATCAAAAGGGAAAGCGTTAACCTTTACTCCTGTTGAGTTGTGCGGAGATGATTTAGCATTTTTACAATATACAGGCGGCACAACGGGCTTATCAAAAGGTGCAATGTTAACACACCGAAATATGGTGGCTAACTTAGAACAAGCAAAAGCGGCTATTAGACCTATGCTTGAAGACAGTGGTGAAATGGTGGTTACAGCACTTCCGCTTTATCATATTTTTGCATTAACAGCGAATTGCTTAACCTTCTTTACGTTAGGCGGTGCTAATTTATTAATTACTAATCCTCGTGATATGCCAGCATTTGTAAAAGAACTTGGTAAATATGATTTTACTGCGATCACTGGTGTGAATACTTTATTTAATGGTTTATTAAATACGCCTGGTTTCTCCGATCTAGATTTTTCAGGTTTGAGAATGTCTTTAGGAGGCGGTATGGCTGTTCAACGTCCTGTGGCAGAGCGTTGGGAAAAAGTAACAGGTTCTAGGCTACTTGAAGGTTATGGTCTTACCGAATGTTGTCCTATGGTGTCAATCAGCCCATATAATCAAAAAAGTTATAATGGCACTATTGGATTGCCAGCCCCATCAACGGATATAAAAATAATGTTAGAAGATGGTACTGAAGCACCCATGGGAGAGTCGGGTGAAATGTGGGTGAAAGGTCCACAGGTTATGAAGGGATATTATAACCGCGAAGAAGCAACGGCTGAAATTTTAAAAGATGGTTGGTTAGCAACAGGCGATATTGCCTTGATGGATGAATTGGGTTTCTTCAAAATTGTTGATCGAAAGAAAGATATGATTATTGTGTCTGGTTTCAATGTATTTCCTAATGAAATTGAAGAAGTTGTGATGATGCATGAAGGTGTAGTTGAAGCTGCCGCTATTGGTGTTCCGCATGGTGCCTCTGGTGAAATGGTAAAAATATTTGTTGTACGAAAGCAGGATGATTTAACAGAAGAAGCATTAATTGAGCACTGTCATAAATATTTAACCAATTATAAAGTACCTAAATTGGTGGAATTTCGAGATGAACTACCGAAAACCAACGTAGGTAAAATATTACGAAGAGAGTTAAGGTAATTTATAAGTGAGTTCTTTAAACGAAGAAAGGGTTTCAATGAATGCTTTCTTCGTTTGCTAAATAAGCTATTGTGCTTTTAGGGTTTGTCCATTTATATCTAAGCTGTCATCAGACATTAAATAAACATAGAGCGGCATAATATCGTTGGTAGAGGCTAAACGTTCTTTATCTTCTGCTGGATAAGCCGTCGCTCGCATACCTGTATTAGTTGCACCAGGGTTAATAGCGTTAGTACGTAAATTTGAGTTTTCGTACTCGTCAGCAATCACTTGCATCATACCTTCAGTTGCAAATTTAGATATGCTATACGCGCCCCAATATGCTCGTCCTTTGTTGCCAACACCAGAAGAGGTAAAAACTAAAGAGGCATTTTCTGCTAACTGTAATGTTGGTATAAGTGCTTGAGCTAACAAACATTGTGCGGTGACATTTACCTTCATTACATCATCATACACTTGTTCATGAATTTGAGTGAATGGAGTTAACTCACCTAATATCGATGCATTAAGCAAAGCGCCATCTAATTTTCCAAATTGGCTGGCAATCGTTGTAGACATATCAATATAGTTTTGTTTGGTTGCTCCTTTTAAATCTAATGGAATAATTGCTGGTTCAGCTAAACCAAGTGACATTATTTCATCGTACACCGCTTCAAGTTTCTTGACCGTTTTGCCTAATAATATAACTGTTGCGCCAAGTTTAGCATAAGTTAATGCCGCTTCTTTACCTATGCCAGCGCCAGCGCCAGTAATGAGTATTACTTTATTAGCTAAACTTTTTTCTTTAATAGTATATGCAAACATTGTTTATCCGAATTTAGGTATTAAAATTTTTCATAAATGAATAATAGGCATTTTACTTAGATTTATTTCTAATAACGAGAGAAAAATTAACAAAAATGTAAAAAACAGCTGGCACATTGCTGGCGCTTGCGTTAAGTTTGTTAACTGGTCTAACTAGTTAATGAATGTCTTCTTTGAATATAAAGCAGGCAGAGCAATAATTTTATTGCGTTATACTTATTAATTAAAAAACAATAGAAATAAAATAGGCATTGGGGAGATAAAATGAAAAAGTTAGTTCTTAGTCTAGCTATTATCAGCGCACTGAGCTTAAGTGGTTGCGATAATGAAACTATCGAAGATGTAAAAAAAGATGTTGCTGAAAATGGCACGCCAATTGTCGCTTCTGCAAGGGTTGTATTTGATCCTTCAAATGGCGTTTTATCAGTACCAAATGATTTATTATTCTCGGATACTCCTGACGGTACTTTGAACATACCTGTTAAGACAGATGACGATGGTAATATTATATCAGGTGAAAAGAATGAAGAGGGCAATGAGATTGAATCGCCTAACTATGCCGATCCTTCAACGGCATTAGGTGCACTTGATGGTTGGTCTACCTCTAATCCTTTCTCCCTTGATATCGACTTTCCTGAAGGCACATCGATTGACGCAAATTCCGTTTTTAATCCTGCTTCGGTACAAATATTTGAAACATTAATGGGCGGAGCTACTGGATGTGAATCAGTACCTCTTGGTGCAGCATGTACTGTTGTTAGTGAATTGGTTTTTGGTGTTGATTTTATTGCAAAAGCTTCAGGTAATAGTGTTGCTATTGTCCCTTTAAAACCACTAAAAGCTAAAACAACTTATATTTTAGCATTAACCGATAATTTAAAAGACGATAGCGGCAAAGCGGTTGCTGGTTCAACAACCTATGAGCTAGTGCGTCAAGATATTAGTACTCATCCATTAGGAAGTGACGCACAAAAAGGCTTACAGGGCGTTATTAATAGTTATGAAAATGCTATTGTTACAGCGGGTGCTGACAAAGATGCATTAATTTATACCATGGCTTTTACTACACAGTCTACGGTTGATGTGCTAGCAACAGCTAAGGCATTAATGGCCAATAATGTACCAACTATGCTTGCCAATGCGATGGAAGGTGTTCCTACCATTGGCGTGCAAGATACGGGTATGTCAGTGGCTAATATTTTAGCAGGGAAAATACCTGAGGCTTTAGTACCGTTATATTCAGCCGCTAATTTTATGCAAGGGAGCGTTACTTTACCTTATTATTTAGGTGTACCTTCTGCTGATAATCCAATGGCGCCAGTGAATGATTGGTGGAAATCTTTATGTGATTCTGGCGCTATATTAGCTGGCGTCGCAGGTAAAATAGCCGCGGGTGAACTTCCTGCTGAAACTATTCCAACTGCACCAGTGAGTGTTGATGATGGCACTTGTATGGCAATTTCAGCGGCAAAAGAATTACCAGCCCCCGGTCTAAGAGCTCTTGGTTTTGATGCTAAACGTCATTTAACTAAATATAGCCCTGTACCAAAAGCCAACGCTGATATGGATGTTGCTGTACAAATGACAACACCAGATGTCAATGTAGCGAACGTTGTTCGAGGTGCTTTAGGTTTACCAGCTAACTTAGTAGAACCTGAAAATGGTTGGCCAGTAGTTATATTACAACATGGTATCACCTCTAAAAAAGAAGACATGCTAGGTCTTACAGGTATTCTTTCTGTATATGGTTTTGCAACGGTCGCTATTAACCATCCACTGCATGGTGATCCCGATGTGTTTGGTGGTGCAATGTCAGGAGGAAGCCGTGGTTTTGACGTAGATGGTGATGGTGTTGATGATATTAATGCTTCAACGGTTGAAGCGACGCATTATATGAATTTGGCGAGCTTACTGACTACACGTGATAACTTACGTCAATCAACGTCAGATTTACTTGGATTACGATTAGGGTTAAATTTCTTAGGCGGTGTTCATGCTGAAGGTAATGCAATCAACGTTGATAATACTAATGTGCATTTCTTAGGTCATTCTTTAGGTGCTATTACTGGTATGAACTTTATCGCATTAAGTAATACGCCGCTTGATGCGCAAGTTGATCCATTATTTGCAGTGAAAACTAATTCACTTGCCATGCCTGGTGTGATGGTTGCAAACTTCTTAATGGAATCAGGTGCTTTTGGTAATGTGATTAAATCAAACTTAGCTTATTCTGCCTCAGAAGCTTTCCAAGGTTATGTTGCACAAGCACATCAAACTGCTACAAAGCCAAGTGCGGCTGAATTAGTAAGTTATTATCAAGGGTTTTATGAATTATTAACTGCTGAGCAACAAGCGGGTTTAAATGCTACGTTTGCACAATTCTCTTTTGCTGCACAAACAGTAACCGATGCTGGTGACCCTGCTAACTATGCAGCAATGATGGCGGCAACAGATACACCAACGCATTTAATTGAAGTAATTGGTAATGGTGGTGACAACTTAAGTGACCAAGTTATTCCTAACACGGTTTCTAGCACACCTTTTGGTGGTACTGAAGGTGCTATTGCATTATTAGGTTTAGGTGGTATTTCTGAAACAACGCAAGATGCTGAAAGTTCAGTATCGGGTGCTGTGCGTTATTTATTTGGACACCATGGTTCGATTTTAGATCCTGGCGTTGGTTCACGTGGCGAAGCGCCAGATCCGTTAATGACGGGAGCGGCTACTGCGGAGATGCAAAGCCAAGTTGCTAACTTCTTCAGTAGCGATGGACATCTAATTTCAGTACAAAATACAGACATGGTTCAGTAATTTAGCCATATATAATATTGAAGGCCTTTAGCTGATAACTAAAGGCCTTTTTTCTTTCTTTACAATTCTTTACATACATTGACACTTGCTTGCCTGTTTATTGCTTAGATAAATAAGTACATAAATTTATCTAATAATAGGAAAGCAAAAATGAATATTAACTCAGCTAACACTCAAAATATTAATCAAATTCAAAACTTAGATACTGTAGCTACAGGGAACGATGCAAATGATGCAAATAAAGTTGGAGTGTTGGAAAAAGGAATAAATACTAATGAGCATGAAGTTAGTATTAGTAAGACGGGTCAAATTGGTTCTTATATTGCTAATTTACCAGAAGAACAGCAACAAGAGATTAAAGGGTATTTACAATCTATAAGAGAAGCACAAAGCAATGGAAGTTTTGATCTTCAAACTAGCATAGATAATGCACCTGAGGCATTTAATAACCTACTGAGTCAACTTAATATCAGTGGTGAGGAAGTCTTAGGCAATACACCAGACATGCAACCCAAAAACCTATCAAAACTATCTTCTGAGCATGGACAAGCAGCAGGTATCTCAGTTTACGCAGATGTTGCGGCGCAATCAAAAATTAACAGTTAGCAAAACTCTGCTTTTGAATGCTCAGTTCGCTGTTATCTAGCGCGTATTAGAAATTAGTGTAATACATTTGATAATTTCAAATAGAGAAGCAAAGTTAATTGTCATTAAGCGACAATTAATTGCCACAAAGAGGCAATTAATTGTCGTTATGTTTCCTCTCACATCTCTAAGTAAAATAAGAGGTTAGTGGTAAACATAAGTTGATATTTAATAGTGCAGTCAAAAAAAGCGACTTAATGGCAATGCAATACCGTTTTATCTGAAAAATAAGTGTGCATTGCAATTTAGTCTTGTAGGCAATAAGAACAAATAATGAATAATATAAACACCTATATACAATATAATCAATCAACGCATACAATTTTAAAATCTAATTTACTTAAAGATAAAAAAGTATTAATTGTCGGTGAAGAAGTAGAAACCGAAGAAATTACTGACATGTTACGAATGAATAAAGGGTTTGACATTACCATTTGCAATGATGGTGTAAAAGCTGTGCAAATGTTAAAAAATGAACATTATCAATTGATATTGCTTGATATAGGTATATCAAACGTAAATGGATTTGAATTATTAAAAAGGTTGCGTTTAAATAATAAAACGCCGCTCATGATACTATCATCACATGATGATCTTTTTGATAAAATTTATGCCTTAGAATTAGGTGCTGATGATTATTTCATTAAACCTGTAAACCTAAGAGAAGTGGTGGCTAGAATAAACTCCATCATTCGTCGAACCGATATAATTCAAAGCTTACAACGTAATAAAATGCTTAACATCAATGATATTTCTTTATGCTTATCTACTCGGGAGGGTCATTGTTGCGGAGGCGCTTTAAATTTAACAAGATATGAATTTGAAGTGCTTCATCTCTTACTTTTAAATGTAGGCGAAGTTGTTAGCAAAGACAGAATTAGTGAGTATATACATGGTAGAGCTGTAGATTACTATGACCGCAGTATTGATATGCATATTAGTAATATAAGGAAAAAGATAGCTAAATTTGTTGGTGGCCAAAAAATTAAAACAATGCGAGGAGCGGGTTATATCTTTTTAAAAGAAGCAACTTAATTTTAAGTATAGGTACTGATGAGTTAATATTAAGAAGTTTGGACGATAGGATTATCATCGATTTAAGAAGTTAAATTGCTTTACAGGTGTTTGACTTGTTATTTGTTGCTCCTTCGGAGCGTCTTCACTGCTAAATAGGCTACCATAATTATAATTCAGCACTGCTTCGCTTATTGATGTGCCAGAATAACTTTCTATGGCTAAATTTAAAGCTGAATATGCTAAGCCACTCGGTCCTCCATACAAGTAGCCTCCAGCGAGTTTCGATATCATACTTATATCTTCTTGCTCAGTGACATCTTGATAAAAAGTAGAGACTACAGGAATATGTTGTAAAATGTTCACTATATCAAAAGCATCATTGTAATCTAGGCCATCTTCTCCGAATGAAAGCTGTGCTAAACTATTTAAGGTTGAACCTTCAATAGTGACAGTATTAATGTCGTTTGTGGTTTCTATTTTGTTACTTGCAGTTATTTCGTTACTGGTAGTAGTGTTGATCTCAGGTTGAGGAGAGAAAATACTCGTTTGTAATGCTGAGAGTAATGAAGCCTGCATGAATTCAATTGATGATTGGCTGCTCAATAGTTCCAAAACACTTGTGCCAGTTCCATTTGATAAACCACCGAGGCCAAGGGAGGAAAATATATTTTGCTGCATGATGCTAATGCTATCACTTTCATTATCAATGTTTGAAGGAGGTAGTTGAATTAGCTTATTGTTAACCTGTTGTATACCATTAAAAATACTGGAAAAATTCTCACCTAAACTTGTAAGCTCCGTTATAGCTTGTCCAGCCATATTCAACGATTGATTTTTACCTGTTAATAATTGTGTTGCTGTACTATTGGCGGCAAGATTGGCGGCAATTTTTGATAGTGAAGTAGCCATAATTAATTTATGTTTGGATTTTTATTGGAATATTGTTTTTTATATTAGAGAATGAAAATGCTATTTCAATAATCTTTACATAAAACTTACGTTGTTGATATTTATGGTTTTTTGTTTACGCTTCTTTACATTAATCTTACGCTTCTTTACATTTGTTTTTCTCTTTATTTGTCAAAATGGCGCTACAAATATTATTGTAGAGATTAGAGAACATGTGTCGTTTAAGCTTGCCCTTGTTTATACTTTTTTTCCTTTTAACAGCTTGTAGTAATACCTTAACTGTTGATGAAGAGGTTGTTGCTAGTAGTCCTACAAACCCTAAAGTGAGTCAGCAAGCTGTATCTACAGATAACAAAAAAATTTCGCCTGGCGATCCAAAATTTAGCCCTATAAGGAGAAGTTTAGTGGAAAATATACAATTACCTTCTGGTTCACTCTTTAACTCACATCGAGCTGTTGGTCTTTACAGCCCTAGTAGTCATTACCAGGTGGGCGATATGATTTTAGTTGAAGTTAAAGAGAACACTTCAGCTAATAAATCGGTTAAATATCAAAAAGATAAATCGGGTCATTTCGAATTGAAACCAGTAACCCTAAATGCTGGCTCAATCAAGATTGGTAATAATGATCTTAATGCTGAATACGAACAAGGAAAAGAATTTGATAGTTCTTCTCAAACCAATCAGAAAAACTCGTTAAAAGGTGATATTACGGTTTATGTGATAGAAGTGCTTAATAATGGCAATCTTTTAGTTGCAGGGGAAAAATGGATAACCCTTAATACTGGTCAGGAATTCATACGTTTTTCAGGGGAGGTTAGGGTGAGTGATATAAGTATAGATAATACAATACCTTCGGTAAAAGTAGGTAACTCTCATATTGAATATAGTGGCCTTGGTGATATGCAAGAGAACCAAGAACCCTCTTTGCTTGGTAAGCTGTTTGGTATTTTTGACTAATGGAGCCACGATGATTTTGTATTTTAAGTCTATGGTAAAATGCATTATTGTATTTGTATTATTAAGTCCTCAGTGCTTTGCTACTTGGTACCAAGGAAGTGCATTACAATATGTAAATACTTTAAATTTTGATGAAATTAGAACTCAGACAATAAAAGATGCTATTGCTAATGCAGTTATGCAAAGTAATAGTTTTATTCAGGTAGAAGATATTGTTTTAGATGGTTTGTTGCAAAGTAGTAAAACAGTTTTACGAAGTGATGGGCAAATAAGATGAGTTGAAATTATTAGTGAATCGATTGACAATGGTATTTTGTCAGTCTTGGTCAAAGTCGATGTTAAGCCATTAATTAGTTGTCAAAGAGATCATTATGCAAAATCGTTGTTAATTGCTCAGTTTCCTTTGCTTAAACCTATTCAAGCGGCTGAAGGAGTACTGTTTGATATTGGTATACAAGCCAGTAAACGTTTTGAACGTCAACTTAACTCTGAGCCAATGGTATATGTTAATTCATTGCTTAGTGGTTCTTTAATGCCTGACAGTTCATTAGGTAATTTAAATCAACAATACATTGAAAAAGTAGGGCGATATTTAGCAACAGAGCATAATAGTCAGTTTATTTTATTTGGTGCTATACAAGATATTAGCTTATTTGAACAAGTGAAAGATCAGCTGTTGTTTGATGATGTTAGTTTGCGTCGAAATTTTACTATTCAAGTTTATTTATATGACGCTATTCGTGATGATATGCTGCTGAAAAAAAATTATCATGGTGAAGGCGATTGGAAATATGCAGATAATCAAGCTGTAGATACCAAGAATAGCCTTTTTTGGCGTACAGATTATGGTCGAAACATGTTGCATACTATTAGTAGTGCTGTTACTGATATTAATGATGTATTAAGTTGTCAGCAAAGTTTCCCTCAAATTATTGATAATACTAATGGACAGCTGGTGATTAATATTGGCAAGAAACAGGGCGTAAAAGTTGGGGATGAATTTGAAATCGTTAACCGGCGTTTTTTACAGAGAGAAAATGATACATCTCATCCATTTTTAACGGTAGATCATTCCAAAATATTAAAGGTTATTGAGGTAAATAGTCAAAGTGCTGTGCTAACGAGTCATTCACTAGGTGTTATAAATAATAGTCAACTACATAATTTAGTTAGTCCAAAATCTATCTTTTAAATATTTTGGTAAATACTTTTATCAGCATTAATTTGGCGTTTTCCGTCTAATAATATCTCTAATAATAAACCGGTTTGGACTTAAATTAAACAACATATTGTTATCAACTGGGTAGGGAGTCCCACATAAATCGGCTGTTAAAATATCAGCTGCTAATGGGGCAGAACATAAGCCACGGGCACCAAACCCCATCATAATGTATAAATTATCAACGACAGGTGCTACCTGATTATACTTCCAGTTTTTATCTTTTGCTAAGTGTGGATAGGTATCAATATGTTGCTTGATATCAGGCATAGGACCAACCATAGGCAGATGATCTGGGGTCATGCAACGTAACCTTGATTTACTGCCAGTAACATCTTGTGTCGTCCAATTAATTGAGTTGGTAAATTCAGGCATGCATGTTGATAACATAGTGATGTTAAATTCATCTTCCTCAGGTAGTGCTGTAGTACGAGTGCTATCTTTATTAAATGTAGCGCCAATACAGTGCATGTTTTTATGATGAGGAGTTAAATAGCCTTTATGACAAATAACGGTTGAAAGCTGTTGTATATTTTTGTTAGTTTTCATGCTGGTTACTTGTCCTTGTACAGAGGAAAAAGGCAATTGATTAATCCAATCAAAATTAATAATGTCTGCACCACCACAAAAAACAATAACACTGGCTTCAAATTCTCCCTTATTAGTAGACAATAACCAGTTTTTAAGATGACTGTTATTGGCAGGAGACGCTGTTTTTTTTGTTATTTTAGTAACTAAAGTATTGTGTTCAACACGTAGTCTTCCAGTTGTTTTTGCGGCATTAATGATCTGTTTCACAGCATCTTGGGGCGATATCCAGCCGGCCTTTGGCATAAATAAACCGCCATAAGTTAAATCAACATTTGCCAATTTACTTGCTGTGCAGGCATCAATGCCATGAATTAAGTCTTCTGGCCAAGTTTTTAGTTCTTCAAATTTTTGTTGGCGCTTAACAAGTGAATCTTTATAAGCAACGTCTAATAACCCACACCACTGATGAGGAAAGTGGAAACCTTGCTCAATCACACTATTATAAACCTCTTTAGCACGCCAAAAGGCTTGCTGATAAAATAAGCTTATATCGTCTGATTGCTGGTGTAATAAAGGGTATAAAGCACCAATAGCATTACTTGAAGCGCCTTGAGCTAAAGAATTATCTTTACAATACAAAGTTACTTTTATGCCTTGCTTTGTTAATGCTAGTGCGGCACAGGCTGAGGCTATACCCCCGCCAATAATGCTAACATGCTGGGGTTTTATTAACGTTGGACGAAGTTGATAGCCTTTATTTGATTTAGGGTCTTGTTGAAAAACACCTATTAACATTTCATGTTTATTACCCACATAACGTTTTTTTTGTGTACGAAAGCCAATTTTTTGCATATGACGCTTTACAAAACCAGCAACGGTAAAGGTTGCAATGCTCGTTTGTGGTTTAGATAATCGACCTATTTGTTCAAATAATGCTTCATTCCACATCTCTGGATTTTTTGCTGGAGAAAAGCCGTCAAGGTACCAAGCATCAATAACGCCATGCTTGCGCGATGTTATATCTGCTAGGCCGTCAGCAGCATCGTTAATAATAAGCTTAAGTGTTACTTGATTATTAAAAAAGCTAAGAGAAAATTCTTTCGGTGTTTGATCGTTACCTGACAGTGCAGGGTATTGTTCTAAAAGTAAATTAGTATAATAAGCTAGTTGCGGTAATGCTTGCAGCGATTGCTGTAACTGTGACTTAGTTAAAGGAAACTTTTCTAGTGTGATAAAGGCAAGTTTTGGACATTGCGCAGGGAAATCTTGATTGGATCTATCTTGCAGTATTTTATGATAAACCTGTAATGTTAATAGAAAGTTAAGTCCAGTTCCAAAGCCAGTTTCACCAATAACAAAAGTGTTTTTTGTTTGCTTAATCCGTTCTATGATGTTGTTACCATATAAAAAAACTTGTTCACTTTGCTGATATCCAGACTCACTATCGAAATAAATGTCATTAAATTGACTAGAATAAGGGGTACCATCTTGCTGAAAGATTAATTTAGGGGCTGAAGAAATAAATTTATGCAAGGTAAGCTCAATTCAATAATTTATATTTGGCGTATTTTACTAGATTTATTGCTTGATATCAGTGTTATTGTATTTATTTTGCATCAAGAACGTAGATATTCTCTGAGTAAAAATATATTATAGCGTACAAGTGTAAGCTGAATTGTTTTTATTTGCTTAGTAAAGTCACTTGTTGTACCAGATAATAGACTAAGTTCAGTATAATGCTTTGGATTTTCATAATTCTAATTTATATTTAATTTTTACAAAATAATGGTTGTTTAAATGAAACGTGTAGTGATCACCGGTATCGGTATTGTATCTAGCATTGGTAATAATGCAGATGAGGTTTTAGCCTCTTTAAAGTCAGGGAAATCAGGCATTACTTACTCAGAAAGTTTTGCAGAACAAGGTTTAAAAAGTAATGTTTGGGGTAAACCAGACATTGATATTGCGGAACATATAGATCGTAAAGCTCTACGTTTTATGGGTGATGCAGCAGGTTATGCGTATATTGCAATGGCACAAGCTATTAAAGACTCTACATTAACACCAGAACAGGTCTCTGATGTTCGTACTGGTATTGTTGCCGGTTCAGGTGGAGCATCATCAGCCAATATTGTGGCTTCAAGTGATACGTTAAGAAGTCGCGGTATTCGTCGTGTTGGCCCTTATGCTGTACCAAAAACTATGAGCAGCACCGTTTCAGCCTGTTTAGCAACGCCTTTCAAAATTAAAGGTGTTAACTACTCTATTAGTTCAGCATGTGCAACGAGTGCTCATTGTATAGGTCATGCAATGGAACTTATTCAATTAGGCAAACAAGACGTAGTATTTGCTGGTGGTGGCGAAGAAGTTGATTGGTCACTTGCCATGATGTTTGATGGTATGGGTGCTTTATCAGCAAGTCGTAATGATACGCCTGAACTGGCGTCACGCACTTATGATGCAGATAGAGATGGTTTTGTTATTTCTGGTGGCGGAGGCATGGTTGTTGTTGAAGAACTCGAACATGCACTTGCTCGTGGTGCTCATATTTATGCTGAAATAGTGGGATATGGTGCAACATCTGACGGTTATGACATGGTAGCCCCTAGTGGTGAAGGTGCAGTACGTTGTATGCAGCAAGCTATGCAAGGCGTTGAAGGTGAGGTTGATTATTTAAATACTCACGGTACGTCAACACCAGTAGGTGATGTTAAAGAACTCGGCGCTATTCAAGAATTATTTGGTGAAAAGTCACCAGCTATCAGCGCAACGAAAGCGATGACAGGTCATGCATTAGGCGCTGCAGGTGTGCATGAAGCGATTTACTCTATTTTAATGATGGAAAATAACTTTGTAGCGCCTTCCATTAATATTGATAATTTAGATGAGCAAGCACAAGGCTTAGACATAGTAACTGAAAAACGTGATGCCGAACTGAACTTAGTTATGTCGAATAGCTTTGGTTTTGGTGGAACTAATGCAACCTTGGTAATGCAAAAATATAAAGGTGAGTAAAAGCCGTTGGGTTTATTCTTTTATAGTGTTCTAAATGAAGTCATATTGGTATTACTCAATATGACTTTATTATTTCTAGCTGAGTAAATTGAAATTATTTATAATTTAGCGATTATATTTCTTAAAATTTTTATGATGTAATACAAAGTTGATGAAAATATTTTTTGATGAAAACATGCCTTATGCTAAAGACTTTTTCAGTGATTTTTGTAAGGCTGATGAACTTATTCCTTTTTCTGGGCGAGACTTAACTGCAGAACAAGTAATAGATGTCGATGTTCTATTAGTACGATCAATTACTAAAGTCAATGAAGTGTTATTAAAAAATAATAACAAAATCAGCTTTGTGGGTACCGCAACTATTGGAACGGACCATATTGATCAAGCCTATTTAAATGACCGTGATATAACGTTTCATTCAGCCCCAGGTTGCAATGCAATATCTGTAGCAGAATATGTAATAAGTAGTTTAGTGATTTTAGCTGAGCGCTACCAATTAGATTTACATAAACTTAGCGTGGGTATTGTTGGTGGGGGGAATACAGGAACGCGTTTAAGTGAAAAATTAACTGCGTTAGGTATTGATTATTTAATTTGTGACCCGTTACTCGAACAAAATCAAAATGACAGTAGAGATTTTTCTTCATTAGAAGAGGTGCTGAAGTGTGACGTTATTTCGTTGCATGTGCCTAAAACTGTTGAGGGTGAACACCCAACCTATCATTTATTAGATAAAAGCAAGTTAAATAATTTAAAAAACGATCAGATTTTAATTAGTACTTGTCGTGGTGAAGTTATTGATAATAAAGCTTTGTTAGCATTGAAAGAACAAGGTCACGGTTTAAAAGTAGTACTTGATGTGTGGGAAGGTGAGCCGGATGTATTAATGCCACTTATTGAATATACCGAAATAGCGACCGCACATATTGCGGGTTATAGCTTAGAAGGAAAAGCTCGTGGCACAGAAATGCTTTATCAGGCATTATGTGACCATATAGCGAAACAAGACGCAAGTAGTATTGAATATAAATATCAGTTAGTTAACTTTTTACCTCCCGCTAATATTTCAATGATTAAATTAAATCAAGAATTTAATGAAGTATTACTAAACCAACTGGTTAAAATGGTTTACGATGTTAGGCGAGATGATGCTATTTTTCGTCAACAATTAGCAAGTCAGGGGTTTGACAATCTCAGAAAAAATTATCCCGTAAGACGGGAGTTTTCATCGGTACAAGTTGACTTATTACCTAATGCCCTAAGTGATGTGCCACATCGCCTAGGCTTTAACAAAACATAACTAGCGTTAGCCTAGCTAACTTAAATGAGAAAAGAGAGAGGATCATGGCACAGAAATTTGACGTATGCATACTTGGCGCAACAGGGCTAGTTGGCAAAACCATTATGGAAATTTTAGCAGAAAGAGATTTCCCAATTAATAAATTATACCCATTGGCAAGTGCTCGTTCTGCTGGTGAATTTGTTGAATTTAATGGTGAAAGTATTGAAGTACTCGATGCAGACAATTTTGATTGGAGTTTAGCGCAAATTGGTTTCTTCTCTGCTGGTGGTGCTACGTCAGCTAAATATGCACCTATTGCGGGTGAAGCTGGCTGTATTGTTATTGATAATACATCTGAGTTTCGTTATAACGACGATATTCCATTAGTTGTACCTGAAGTAAACCCTCAAGCATTAGCAGAATATCGCAATAGAAATATTATTGCTAATCCAAACTGTTCTACTATTCAAATGATGGTGGCACTGAAGCCACTTCATGATGCCGTTGGTATTAGTCGTGTTAATGTATGTACCTACCAGTCAGTTTCTGGTGGTGGTAAGGCTGCAATGGATGAATTAGCAAAACAAACGGCCGATCTGTTAAGTGGTAAACCAGTTGAAACAAAAAACTTTTCTCGCCAAATTGCGTTTAATGTAATTCCTCAAATTGATGTGTTTCTTGAAAATGGCTATACCAAAGAAGAAATGAAAATGGTATGGGAAACGAAGAAAATATTAGGTGATGATAATGTATTAGTGAACCCTACTGCTGTACGAGTTCCAGTATTCTTTGGGCATGGAGAATCGTTGCATATTGAAACCAATTCACCTATTTCTGCAGAAGAAGTAAAAGATTTACTATCTCAAGCGCCAGGCCTAGTTGTATGCCGTAATGATGAAGATTTTCCTACTCAAATTGGCGATGCTAGTGGTAAAGATGAAACGTTTGTAGGACGTATACGTGAAGACATTAGCCATAATTGTGGTATTAATATGTGGATTGTTGCCGATAATGTTCGAAAAGGTGCGGCAACAAATAGCATTCAAATAGCAGAATTATTAATTAAAGATTACTTGAGTTAACCATTAAGCACAGGCTTTGTAGAATTTTGATTTAATAGTTATATTTCAGTAGCCTTCTCTTTAGAAAATTAGAAACTCGCCGTTAACATGAGATAGTCTTCTATGTTAATTGCGAGTTTTTTTATTTAATTTACTCAAAAGACTAAGATATTTTTTTTGAATTTGATATGATTATTAAGGATCTAAACTAGTACGATTTTTAGCAGGGACGTATTAGGTGGAATGAATATTGCTTTTGTTTTTCAATGCCACTTTCATTTTCATTTTGTCAAATAACTGACAAATAGCTAATTTTGTGAATAAAATAATAATTAGGAAACTTTGATGCAAAAATTATTACGCTTGTGTTTTCGACAGGTTGTTTTTAGCGTACCAATAATTAGTATATTAAGCTTGAGCATTATCACCACAAGTGTTTGCACTATTGGCTTTCCTGTTTTTGCTGAAGAAGCTGCCCCACAAAAACGCGGCATTCGTATGCGAGGCCCTAAAAGCAGCGATGTTTTTCCTTATGAACGTTATGGTCCCATAACATCACGAGATACGTTATGGAAAATTGCGTTAACTATTCGTCCAGATAACAGATTATCGGTTTATCAGGTGATGCAGGCATTATATCAAGCAAACCCTGCAGCCTTTGTTGATGGTAATTTAAATCATTTAGTTGAAGGTCAATATTTAACTATTCCGTCATTTGAGCGCATGATGTCAGTAGATACACGTGCAGCCAAAAAGAAATCGAGTGAAGATGATAAAGCTTGGGGAAAAGTTCAACCTAATAAAACAGCTAAAAAATCAGCGCCAGTAATACCTAATGCTAATAAAAAAGATTTAGATACAGTAAAAATCGAAATAAACGATCAACTAAATAAAATAGACACTGAACAACAAAAGCGTTTAGAAAATATTCAAAATGATGTTTTGGATTCTATCGGCGGTTTACAAGCTATTTTAAAAGAAAATGAAGCATTACGTCAGCGTTTGTCTTCATTTAACGATCAACTTAACACCATGCAGAAAGAGGTTGCTAAAAGCAAAGAAATTAAGTTGCAAATGGACGATATGATCAAATTGCAACAGGCGCTATTGGCAAAAGCACAAGCGAGAGAACAAGAATTACTTTTAGAAAAACAGCAAGCAGCACTAGAAAAGGATAACATTTTCTCAAGTGCTTGGTTTATTGGAGCAGTAATAACATTATTAACAATATTATTTTTATTTGTGTTACTACTTCTTTATAAAAGACAAAATAGCGCAAAAGAACAAGACGAAATATCATTTGAAGAAAAACCAAATAAAAAGGCTAAATCAACAGAAGATAAATTAACAGAAGAACCTGTTGAAACAGATCTTACTGATAACGAAGACCTTTCTCTTGATGAAGAGTTGTCGTTGGACGATGAATTATCGCTTGATGATGATTTATCCATAGATTTATTAGAAGATGATGAAGGAAATGATGATGTTATTCATTTAGATGACAATGATGACAGCTTGCTGGATGATCTTGATGATTTAGACGATATATTACTCGATGATGATACCGACGTTCTTGCTAATGACGAATTAGAGCAAGACGAACTAGATTCTTTATTGGAAGACGATGATGAAAAAGGCTCAGCTGAAGAAGTATTAGAGAATAATGAACTTGATCAAAATGATCTGGATGATCTTTTAGGAAGCCTTGATACTCTTGAACAAGAAGCCGAGGATGAGCCCGTTGAGATAAATAGTCCTGATGATATTGATGCCTTGTTAGATTCAATAAATAGCGAAGATGAGCTGATTGAGGAGGAAACACAGGTTGAAGATGTGCTTATTGATGAGAGTATTGATAGCGATATAACAGATCCCGATGATATTGATGCCTTATTAGATTCAATGAATAGCGAAGATGAGCTGATTGAGGAGGAAGCACCGGTTGAAGATGTGTCTATTGATGAGAGTATTGACAGCGATATAACAGATCCCGATGATATTGATGCCTTATTAGAATCAATGGACAATGAAGAAGACCTCATTGAGGAAGAAACTCCAGCAGAAGATGTACTTTCCGATAGCGACACTGACATAACAGATCCTGATGATATTGATGCCTTACTCGCCTCTATGAATGTTGATGATTCACCAGTAGAGAAAGACACGCAAGCTGACAATGTACAAGAGAAGGTTCAAGAGAACGCTCAAGATAATATTCAAGCAAATGCCCAAACAAATGCCCAAGATACGGCTCCAGCAAAAGAGGTTACTGCTGATGATGATAGTGACACAGAAATAACTGATCCTGATGATATTGATGCCTTACTCGCCTCTATGAATGTTGATGATTCACCAGCTGAGAAAGACACACAAGCTGACAATGTACAAGAGAAGGTTCAAGAGAACGCTCAAGATAATATTCAAGCAAATGCCCAAACAAATGCCCAAGATACGGCTCCAGCAAAAGAGGCTACTGCTGATGACGATAGCGACACAGAAATAACTGATCCTGATGATATTGATGCCTTACTCGCCTCTATGAATGTTAATGATTCACCAGTAGAGAAAGACACACAACCTGATAATGAGCAAGAGAAGGTTCAAGAGAATGCTCAAGATAATATTCAAGCAAATGCC
>NZ_JBHFOM010000044.1:0-40295 GCF_053543955.1 Colwellia sp. E150_009 | reverse complement strand
AAATATAAAATAACTATGTTTAATCAATTTTCCTTGTTCTAAGCTCGCTAATGAAGCTCTGAGTTGGGAAGAAATGTGATCAAATTGGTATCACATAAAACCAACAATTTATAAACAAAAAAAATCAGATTACTGAGTTAACAGTAATCTGATTAAAAATATAGTTAGTAAGAATTAACTATATTATAGCAATACCTATGAGAATTGGTTCGAGGTATTTTTTGCACCGCCAGCTTTAAGTGCATTTTCACCAGCAAAGTATTCTTTGTGATCATCACCCATGTCAGAACCTGACATGTTTTGATGTTTAACACAGGCGATACCTTGACGAATTTCTTGACGTTGAACATTTTTAACATAACCAAGCATGCCTTGTTCACCAAAGTATTCTTTAGCTAAGTTGTCTACAGACAACGCAGTTGTGTGATAAGTAGGTAATGTAATTAAGTGATGGAATACGTTCGCTTCACGTGCAGTATCAGCTTGGAATGTACGAGTACGTTCGTCAGCTATAGCTGAAAGTTCAGTTTCGTCATATTCAGCACTCATTAAGTTATCACGGTTGTATGCAGAAACGTCTTTACCAGCTTCAACCATTGCGTCATAGGCTTGTTGACGGAAATTTAATGTCCAGTTGAAAGATGGAGAGTTGTTATAAACAAGTTTCGCATCTGGGTGAACTTTACGTACGTCATTCATCATGCCTGCAATTTCGTGTACTGTAGGAATGGCCGTTTCAATCCAAAGTAAATCTGCGCCCGCATTAAGTGCACCAATACAGTCAAATACACAACGTTCATGGCCAGTACCTTGACGGAACTGATATAAACCAGAAGGCAAACGCTTAGGACGAACAAGTTTACCATCGCGATTGAAACATACATCGCCTTCACCCATATCAGCTACATCGATTTCTTCAACGTCTAAGTAAGAGTTATAAATATCACCAGAATCACCAGGCTCTTTAACAACAGCAATTTCTTTTGTTAAACCAGCACCTTCAGAGTCAGTACGTGCAACGATTAAACCATTGTCAATACCTAGCTCTAAGAATGCATGGCGTAAAGCACGAATTTTCGCATGGAAATCAGCGTGAGGAACAGTTACTTTACCGTCTTGATGTCCACATTGTTTCTCATCAGCTACTTGGTTTTCAATTTGAAGAGCACAAGCACCTGCTTCAATCATTTGCTTAGCCATTAGGTAAGTTGCTTCGGCATTACCAAAACCAGCATCGATATCAGCAACAATTGGTACAACATGAGTTACGTGATTGTCAATTTGATATTGAATGTCTGCTTCTTTAGCAGAATCGCCAGCTGCTCTAGCTGCATCTAGTTCACGGAAAAGGCCACCTAACTCACGTGCATCAGCTTGACGTAGGAATGTGTATAGCTCTTTAACTAAAGAAGCAACAGATGTTTTCTCGTGCATTGATTGGTCAGGAAGTGGACCAAATTCACTGCGAAGTGCTGCTACCATCCAACCAGAAAGATATAAATAACGACGGTCAGTTTTTCCGTCAAAATGCTTCTTAATAGAAATCATTTTTTGTTGGCCAACAAAACCATGCCAACAACCTAGAGATTGTGTGTACTTAGTCTTATCAGCATCAAATGCAGCCATATCACGACGCATAATGTCTGCAGTGTACTGAGCAATCTCTAAACCTGTTTTAAATCTATTTTGAGTTCTCATACGGGCTATAGACTCAGGATTAATTGGATCCCAAGAGCTACCAGCTTTTTCTTTTATTGCTTTAACGGCTTCAATTGCACTTTGATAATTAGACATGACATTCTCCAATGGTCTTATTTTTTACATTAATCTAGCTGTTGTTAATAGAGCTGATGTAACTGGCTTAGTAAGCTGTCACACCGAACAACAAAAATAATAGCCAACAAACCAACATTTATGAAATATATATTTATAATTACCATCATTCACACAAGAAATACCAAAGCACACTCCCTTACAACAAATATCTTTACACTTATAAAACAACAACATAAAACCAACACAGTAATTATCATCATAAATTTATTTTAGTCTTGCTCTGAATAAACATTGAATCATAGTAAAACTTAACATATATTTATTTTAGTTATACTTTCAACTGGAAACATTAAACTGATGAATATTTCTAAAATCGATTTGAATCTGCTTATTTATTTAGACGTGCTATTAAGAGAGAAAAATGTAACTCGCGCCGCTGGGCAGCTTAATATTACTCAGCCAGCAATGAGTAATGGCTTAAAAAGACTAAGAACATTATTTAATGATCCTATATTAGTACGTACTTCTGATGGAATGTCTCCAACTGAAAAAGCAAAAACACTGGCACCTGCTATTCGAAAAATATTGCTTGAGTTAGAAAAAACATTACAAGGAGAAGAAGAATTTAATGAACAGAATAGCACGCGTGTATTTCGCATTATGGCCAGCGATTATGCTGCATCAACGCTATTACCTCAGCTATTAAAGCTAATAAATCAAGCAGCTCCCAATATCACTATTGATATTATGACCCCTAGCGATGTTACCTTTCACGATGTTGAAGCAGGTAAAATTGATATGGCCATAAACCGTTTTGATGAACTGCCACAATCTTTTCATCAAAAATATATCTGGCGAGACTCTTTTTCTTGTTTAATAAGTGCTGATAATCCAGTTGTTAGTAAATTCAATTTAAATTCTTATTTAGCAGCAAAGCATGTTTGGGTATCAAAAACAGGTTTTGGTGTGGGTGTTGGAATGAACCCAAACGATGTACAAAAACTTGGCTGGGTAGACGAAGCACTGGCAAGGCTAGGTAAAAAACGCGATATAAAAGTATTTACTCGTAACTATCATGTTGCTATGCAACTTGCATTCGAAGACAACTTAATAGCAACTTTACCAACAAAAGCCGCCATGTTACATAAAAAAGATCCAAATTATATTATAGTCAAACCTCCTTTTGAAATTCCTGACATGGATTTAAAAATGATCTGGAGCCCTTTATTACATCATGATGCGAGCCATGTTTGGTTTAGAAAGTTAGTTATAGAAGCCGCAAGACAAATACAATTAAATGAATAATTTGTTGAGCGCTATCAAACTGCTCTATTAACCTATTGAAAAGAACACGATGAAAAACATTCTCTATACTATTGCCGCTATTGCTATCTGTTTAATTGCAGGGAAAATCCTAAATAGTGCCATTGGCGGCCTACCAGCCAGTCTATATGGCATGGTTATTTATTGTTTGCTTTTACAAATGGGATGGCTTAAACCCGATAAAGTTCACCAAGTAAATCAATGGGGAATAAGTCATATGGGGGTTTGCTTTATTCCTGCGGCTGTAGGGGTTATTAATCACTTTGAACTGATTAAAAATCACGGTTATAGCATTGTAGCTATTATCTTTTTTACGACCTTTTTCTTAATCAGCTTTATCGGTATTTTAGCTGAAAAATACTTAACGTCTGGACAACTTAGTTCAGACCATTCCACCGTTTCTAAGCATCTTTAATATGTTAGCAAGCATAACTTTAGTTGATTCGTTAATATTAACATTACTTACTTTAGTGGTTTACCAAAGTGCTGCATGGGTTCAACAAAAATGGCAACTTATCCTGCTAAACCCCATGTTGCTTACAATAATAATACTGATACCCTATTTGTTACTAAACAATATAAACTATGCAAAGTATCACCAGTCAACTCAAGCATTGAGTATATTGTTAGAACCAGCGACGGTTGCTCTAGGCTACCCACTATATCAACAACTTCAGCATGTTAAGCGTTATTGGAAGCAACTTGTAATGATACTTACCCTAGGCGTAATTATTGTTATTACAATGAGCTTTTCACTCACTATGGTATTAATTCATCAAGAAGAAATTGCTATAGCATTATCACTAAAGTCTGTTACAACACCTATAGGTATTACCTTAACAGAACAACTTCAAGGTGATAGTTCCATTACGTCATTTGCAATAATGATAGCAGGATTATCTGGAGCACTATTAGGCCCTCCGTGGCTAAGGTTTATTAATGTTAAAAGTGATATTGCCATAGGGCTTGCTATTGGGTCAGGCAGTCATGTCATTGGCAGTATTATATTATCAAAAAATAATGTTTACCAGGGTGCTTATAGTTCTGTGGCATTAATAACTTCAGCACTATTAACCGCATTTATAATTCCGGTACTTGTCCCTCTTTTATTACCATTTTTTTCGTAAAACTAAAATTAACCATAGGCAAAAGCACAAAATTAAAAGATTAACATTCACAACATGAATAATAGTTATTGTAATACGATCATTGATAGTCTGTGATATTAACAATAGGATAGGAAATATATAATTTCACTATAACTAGCTACTTACCGCTATATGAATGTAGTTAATAGTGAAGACTTCATCTAACTTTATTTAAATATCTAATATGTAAATAAAGGACAAGCAAAGTAAGCGAGGAAAATATGACTCAAACAGTAAAACTAGCAGGCTTATCAATAAACCAAGATCTATTCGAGTTTATTGAGCACGAAGCACTTCCCGAAACAGGAGTAGCTTCATCTCAATTTTGGCAAAGTTTTGCTGATATTATCAATGAGTTATCTAGTGATAATGCCAAATTACTTAGTAAGCGTGATGAATTACAAGCACAAATAGATAGCTGGCATCAGCAAAATTTTGGTGACAAATTTAACTTTAGCAACTACAAACAGTTTTTAACTGATATTGGTTACCTAGTGCCAGAAGTTGAAGATTTCACTATCAGCACTGAAAATGTTGATGCTGAACTTGCAAGTATTGCTGGCCCACAACTTGTTGTACCTATAATGAATGCTCGTTTTGCTTTAAATGCTGTCAATGCGCGTTGGGGCAGTTTATATGATGCACTTTATGGTACCGATGTTATCAGCACTGATAATGGCGCAGAGAAAACTGGCGCTTATAATCCAGTACGTGGTGCCAAAGTAATTAGCTATGCTAAAGATTATTTAGATCAAGCAATTCCATTAACTAACGGTAGCCATCAAGATGTTGTAGCTTACCATTTAAATGAACAACAACTTATGGTTAGTTTACGTAATGGCGAACAAAGTACATTACAAGATGCTAACGCTTTTATTGGATTTACTGGCAGTATTAGCCAACCTAATACTTTAGTATTTAAACATAATGGCTTGCATTTAGAATTAGTATTTGATGCAAATAGTGAAATAGGAAAAGCAGATCCTTCGACACTAAGTGATATTATTATTGAATCAGCCTTAACAACCATTATGGATTGTGAAGACTCTGTTGCTGCCGTTGATGGTGAAGACAAGGTAATTGCTTACCGTAATTGGCTTGGATTAATGAAAGGTAATCTAACTGAAAATATCAGTAAAGGCGGTCAAGAGTTTACTCGCAAAATGAATAGCGACAGAAATTACCAGTCTTTATCAGGTAATCCGGTTACCTTAAAAGGCCGCAGCTTAATGTTTGTTCGAAACGTTGGTCATTTAATGACAAATAGTGCCATTATTGACAGTAACAATAATGAAGTACCTGAAGGTATTTTAGATGCCATGATCACGTCATTAATTGCCTTGCATGATTTAAAAGGTAATAGCTCACTAAGTAATAGCAGTGAAGGTTCTATTTATATTGTAAAACCTAAAATGCACGGCCCTGAAGAAGTTAGCTTTGCCGATACGTTATTTGCTCGTGTTGAAGATGCACTGTCTTTACCTCGCAATACGATAAAAATGGGTATTATGGATGAAGAACGACGTACCAGTGTCAATTTAAAAAATTGTATTGCCGCAGCTAAAGAACGCGTTGTATTTATTAACACTGGCTTTTTAGACCGTACAGGTGATGAAATTCATACATCTATGGCTGCTGGCCCTATGGCACGTAAAGCCGACATTAAATTAACACCGTGGATTGGCGCCTATGAAAACAATAATGTTGATGTTGGATTAGCCTGTGGTTTTAGTAAAAAAGCACAAATAGGCAAAGGTATGTGGCCAATTCCAGATCAAATGGCTAATATGATTGCAACTAAAATTAATCATGTAGAAGCAGGTGCAAACACTGCATGGGTTCCTTCACCAACTGCAGCAACATTGCATGCATTACATTATCATCGTATTGATGTATTTGCGCTTCAACAAACATTAATGCAACGTGAAAGTGCTAGCCTAGACGACATACTAACCATTCCATTAGCAAAAGATACCAATTGGACTACAGAAGAAATAACTGAAGAATTAGATAACAATGCCCAAGGTATTTTAGGTTATGTGGTTCGCTGGATAGACCAAGGCATTGGTTGCTCAAAAGTACCTGATATAAATGACGTTGGTTTAATGGAAGACAGAGCGACATTACGTATTTCTAGCCAACATATAGCTAACTGGCTTTATCATGGTGTTTGTACTCAAGCTCAAGTAAAAGCAAGTTTAGAAAAAATGGCAAAAATTGTTGATGGTCAAAATGCTGATGACCCAAGCTATCAAGCAATGAGTGACGACTTTGATAACAGTATTGCTTTTAAAGCCGCATCCTCACTTGTTTTTTGTGGTGCAAACCAACCTAATGGCTATACCGAACCATTATTGCATCAGTTTAGGTTAGACAAAAAAGCAAGTAATTAAGTTATAAACTTTTCTAATGTTAATTTAACGCTATTAATCAAGTAAGGGATTACGTTTCTCTTACTTGATTAAAATTTAACTAAGTTCCTATTAACTTTATAGAAAAATTATATTTTTAGCCTTTATTTCCCGTCTACCGTACCCAATATACTGTTTATCGCATTATACTAGTATTAACCTTTGCAAAAAATTATAGTAAAATGCAGTTACTTATGGCGCTAAATTTCTAATTTATAGAACACAGAACTGAACAGGAGAATTACAATGAAACAATTAATCACGCTAGTATTGATCATTTCTATTACCGTTATCTCATGGTCAAGCTGTGCTAAAAATACTCGAATTAATACTAATAATCTGTACAATCAATCTTCTATAGTAATAGTTCCTATACTTTTAACACCCTCTTTTTCTAATAAAACAAATAATGATGATTTTGTTGTCACGCCAAATAAAACGTTAAATAAGCATAATTTTTTATTTGAAAGCACCATGATATTTAATGATAAATTACACCAATTCATTGCTTTTTTTACTAACTATTACAACAATACAAAAACAATTGCGAGTAATAATCTCAAAGATAGTAAAAAAAATATGCTTGATGCCCAAAAATGTAAAGAAAATAGTTAACCTTAAAGATTGAGCTAATTAACTAACTTATTTCATCTATAATTTATTTGTTCAGCAAACTAGAGACTAAATCCCCTAATACCCTAAAAGTTTTTTCTCGCATACTTGTTTTGCGCCATATCATGCCTATTTCTCGATATACATCATCAGATATCGCTTGAATAGTTAAACCTTCTTTCTGTCCAATTCCTTTCTTTACAGACATTTCAGGTAAAAAAGTGATCCCATGATGAAATGTTGTCATTTGTACTAGCGTCGCTAAACTTGAGGCTGAAAAGCTATTAATACGGCTGGTATCGGCTAATCTACAAGCAGACACAGCATGTTCTGTTAAGCAGTGCTCTTTTTTCAATAAAAATATACTTTTTTCAGGCAAACAGTCATAGTCAAATGTTTGTTTTAAACTGTTAATAAGTGCTTTATCTCCAGCGACGTAAAAGCGCTCCTTACCCAGTAGCTGTGTTGAAAAATGATGCTTAGGAATAGGTAATGCTAATATAGCACAATCAATTTTTCCTTCATCTAATTGACTCATTAAATTTTCAGTGGTGTCCTCACACAAATAAAATTCAAGCTTAGGCAAAACTTGCTGACATAGTTGAATTAAGTCTGTTAATAAAAATGGCGCTATGGTTGGAATACACCCTAAGCGAATGCTGCCGACATCAACTCCACCTTTTTGTTTAGCAAAAGCAACCAACTCATTTGCACTTAATAACAACTGTTTAGCTAATACGACAACTTGCTTTCCGTGATTTGTGAAAACAAAGTTTCTATGATCGCGTTCTAATAATTGACAAGAAAGTTGCTCTTCTAATTTTAGAATAGCACTACTTAATGTTGACTGACTCACAAAACAAGCTTGTGCAGCTTTATTAAAGTGCTGGTGTTTATCGAGCGCTAATAAGTAATGTAAATGTTTAAGGTTAGGCAGTTTATTATTGAAAATATCATCATCCATCTATGCATCTTTTATTTTGATTAATCATGAGCATTATATTAATAAAATTGATTTAACAAAACTAGCTAAACACCTTAAATACTCCCTATAGATCCTTTAAAAAAATAAAAAAATACGTTATTGTTACTCAAATTTATTTACTCAATATAGGAAAACCCATGTCTCAAGCTGCAGCACGTCATTTATTGGTTGATACTGAAGAACAATGTTTAGCACTAAAAGCTGAAATTGAAGCGGGAAAAGATTTTGCTGACGTTGCTCAAGAGCACTCAAACTGTCCGTCAAAAGCTCAAGGCGGTAACTTAGGCACTTTCGGCCCAGGTCAAATGGTACCAGAATTTGATAAGGTAGTATTTTCAGCACCGCTTAATGAAGTACAAGGCCCTGTAAAAACGCAGTTTGGTTATCACTTACTTGAAGTAACCTCTCGTAGCTAGCAGTTAAATGTCAGTGTCATTTCTGTCACAATAAAAACAGAAATGACACCTAATAATGATTGCGGTATGTCTATCAAGTGCTGGATGTAGTCCTGCCATTGATTGTAAATAATTCACTGTTTTATATGAACTTATCAGCGTAATGCTAATAATGGTAGCCAAATGACCACACAACAATATTTCCCACACGTTAACGGCAAAATGTTTGCCGAAAATGTTGCCCTAAGCGACATTGCAAAACAAGTAAGCACACCTTTTTACTGTTATTCAAACAGCGCAATTAGTCAAAACTATAAAGACTACCAGCAAGCGTTCTCCACCGCATTGGCAGGTCAAGAAACGCTCATTTGCTATGCTGTAAAAGCCAATGGTAACCAAGCGGTTTTATCAACACTTGCTAAATTAGGCTCTGGTGCTGATGTTGTCTCTATGGGGGAAATACTCCGTGCGCGTGCCGCAGGTATTCCAGCAAATAAAATTGTTTACTCGGGTGTAGCTAAAATTGAAGCTGAAATTGAATACGCCCTAAACGAAGATATTTTTCAATTTAATGTTGAGTCAGAGCCTGAGCTTGAATTAATCAGCCAAGTTGCCACACGTTTAAATAAAGTTGCTGCTATAGCGTTCCGCATTAATCCTGATGTTTGTGCTAATACCCATGCTAAAATATCTACAGGAAAGTCTGAAAACAAATTTGGTGTGCCCATTAGTAAAGCACGGCTAGCGTATAACCGTGCAGCATCATTACCTAATATCAAAGTACAAGGGGTTGATGTTCACATAGGCTCACAACTTACACAACTTGCCCCTTTTGAAGAAGCTTATAAGCGTATTGCGCAATTAATTGTAGACCTCAGAAGTGATGGTCATGATATTAAAGTAGTAGATATTGGCGGTGGATTAGGGATTACTTACCATGACGAAATCATTCCATCTAAGGAAGAATATGCAGCTATAGCTAAAACACAGTTAGGCCATTTGAACTGCAAAATAGTCATAGAGCCAGGCCGATCGTTATTAGGTAATTCTGGTATATTAGTTTCTAGCGTAGTTTATGTAAAAACAGGAGAAGAACGCCAGTTTTTAATTTTAGATGTTGGCATGAATGATCTGATCCGTCCAAGCATGTATGATGCTTTCCATGAAATTATTGCTGTTGATAAGACTAAAACTGAAATCAAAACCTATGATATTGTTGGCCCTGTTTGTGAAACAGGTGATACTTTTGCTAAAGCTCGTCAAATACATGAGTCAAAAACAGGTGATTTAATTGCTATTATGAGTTGTGGTGCATACGGTGCCGTGATGTCATCAACATACAATACTCGCATGTTAGCACCAGAAATTATGGTAAAAGACACAGAATTTGCAGTTGTTCGTCCACGCCCAAGTTATGATGAAGTCATTAACGCTGATATTGTGCCAGATTGGATATAACCGAACATATAACAGCGCGAAAAACATCACAAAATACAATACTGTGTGTTTTTAACCTGCATTAATAATTAACACCAACTAGCGTCATGCTCTGGTTTATTTATCAACGCCTCAATGTTGGCTAACAATACTCGATAGCCAACATTGCCATATAGTGTTTGTCTTCCATTATCAAGAACATAAGACGGACTGCCTTTTAAACTTAGCACTTTTGCTTGTTGATAATCTCGCATTAACGCAGCCATTGCACTGCCGTCAGCTAGCTTCTCTTTGACTTTTTCTTTATCTAAACCTGACTTGTCTAGTAAAGCAAATAAAACGTTAATATTACTGATATCTTGTGCTTCAATAAAAAAAGCCTGTCTAAATTTCAATTCATAGGCTACGCTATCTTGTCTGGTATGGCTAAGCTTTATCGCCTTTAAAACTAAGTGTGGGTTAGCAGACGACGTTGGTTTGACGCTAGACCATATATTGGTATTAATTTGTGTATACTCATACGGAGCTGCCGATTCAACGACATGAGCAGAAAAACCTTCATAACCTCCCTTAGTATGCCACTGTGTTGGTATTTTATTTACTGCGTCACCAAAAATATCAATATAATGATGTCTAATATCGATTTTATTACCTAAGCATCGGTTTAATTCATCAATACGCCGTTGAGCTACCCAACCCCACACGCATAATATATCAGTATAATAATCAATTACTAATGGTGTACTCATCTTAAACCTCAGATCATATTTATAAGCTTATTGTGGGCAATAAAACGGCTATTAAACCCAATTTAAAATACACAGCAAATATCATCTAGCATACAAGTAACAACCCAAACGTTTTTATACCCAACACGTTTTAATTGTTCTGCTGAAAATGTTGCTCTTGCTCCCGTTGCACAATGAATAAAAATAGCTAAATTTTCATCTGGATACTGCTGTAGCATTTTCATTTCTAATAGCCCTCGTGGGATATTAATTGTATTTTTAGCGGCTTTTTCAGCAAACTCTGCAGGTTCTCTAACATCAATAATAATGCCATTTTCTTGCTTACATTTTTTTTCTGCTTCTGCTGCTGTAATCGTGTTTAAAGATTTCATTGCATGCGCAATTACTTCAGGGATTGTTTTTAACATATTGGTTCCTTTTGAATAAATAATGTTTTATTTTTCAATAAAATATTAAAGCTTTAGCTACATTCTGAACTACTGTCTTTTAAACCTAACCTCTTTAAAATGGTCATCATTAAACACCATTTAGTAAAAGATGATTGTAGTAGGTTCACACCGATAAACGCCGTAAACCACACCCAATTAGGTGAGTGAAATTGTGTGAGTAATAAAGAAATTAAAATCATTGTGCCAGCGACTAACCTAAGTGCCTCATTTACTGTCATGATATTCTCCAAGCAATACAAATAAAATTTATAAATAACCCTCTTAATTTAGATTTTACTAAATTAACTTTTACTTATATTGTTATATTAGCCTTTACTAAATTAAAGTACAATAGTAGACTAAAAAAAATAGCAAATGAGTTTAAAAATTATTATGACAACAGATCAAAACAAATTACTAGAAAGTGCTCAACATGTGTCTGTTATTCTGAAACAACTTTCTAACCCATACCGATTGATGGTTTTATGTTGCCTTGCTAATGGCGAACTAACCGTGGGGGATCTTAATGAGCAAATTGATTTATCTCAGTCAGCACTTTCACAACATTTGGCAAAACTACGTGATAGTGAAATAGTGGCGACTAGACGAGAGTCGCAAACAATTTATTACCGAATTGCCAACCCTAAAATTAAGTACCTATTAGAGGTTTTACAACAACAATTTTGTGACCACATGTAACTTAATACCAGTAAACTTACCAAAGAAAGCTGATTAAATATGCAAACACCGACCAACTTCACATCTAAAGTACTCAGCAATATATTAGGCAGTAAAGTACCTATTATCCTGCTTATCATATCAATGATAGCGGGCATGGCGGCTTTAAAATACACTCCTCGCGAAGAAGAGCCGCAAATTGTAGTGCCTATGATTGATGTTGTCGTTAACGCACCAAGCGTTAATGTTCAACAAATGGAACGGTTAGTAACCACACCATTAGAAAAGTTACTTGCACAAGTTAGCGGTGTAGAACATGTTTACTCGGTAACCCATAATAGCCAAGCAGTGGTCACATTAAGATTTCATGTAGGTGAAAACAGAGAGCAAGCATTACTCAATACTTATAATAAACTACATTCTAACACTCACAAAATTCCAGCTATTGTAGATAACTGGCGAGTACAACCAATAGAAGTAGATGACGTTCCAATTATGATGTTGGGCTTATGGAGCAGCGACAGTAATACGGTAAGCGACTATGATTTACGTCGTTTAGCCGAAGAAGTCTCTACTTTTCTTCAAGCCATAGAAAATACAAGCGAAGTTAACATTACAGGTGGTCGTTCAAGAGAAATTCAAGTTAATTTAGATCCTGAACAAATGACCGCAAGAAAAATTTCAATCAATGAAGTATTTAACGCAATACAATCTTCAAATAGGTTATTACATCTTGGAAATCTAGCATTAGAAAACCAATCCGTTCGCTTAGAAAGTGGTGACGTTATTAGGGATATTAATGCATTAAAGCATACGCCGATCAGCGTAATAGATAACAGCGTGGTGTTACTGCAAGATATTGCCAACATTATAGATGAGCCAGCTGAACAACAACACTATACTTGGATTGATTTTGCCAATGGTTATCAACAAGCGCAGTATGGTAATAACACGGCGGCTAAAAAAACATCCACCACCTCTTCTGAAATGTCAAACAATGGCGATCACCCTATTGTTACCATTAGTGTTGCCAAGCAACGGGGGAGCAATGCAGTTACAGTAGCACAAGCTGTGCATGACAAAATTAATGCCTTACAACAATCGATGTTTCCTGACAATGTCCATGTTGAAATATTGCGTGATTATGGCGAAACCGCAAATGAAAAAGTGAATAACCTAACCACTAGTTTGGCTTTTGCTGTTTTTACCGTAGTTATTTTCATTGCAGTATTTTTAGGTTGGCGTTCTGCTATTGTTGTGGGTTTAGCTGTGCCTATTTGTTATGGCATTACTTTATCGTTAGATTTACTTTTTGGCTACACTATCAATCGCGTAACACTGTTTGCTTTGATCCTTTCATTAGGCTTACTTGTTGACGATCCCATAACGGGTGTTGACAATATTGAACGTTATTTAAAAGAAAAAAGTGGGTCACTGCAAGACAAAATAGTAGGCGCAATAAACGAAATTCGTGTGCCGTTATTAATGTCAACTTTAACCATAGTACTTGCTTTTGTGCCTTTGGCTTATATTACCGGCATGATGGGGCCTTACATGGCACCAATGGCATTTAATGTTCCTTTAAGCGTTATCAGCTCAACTTTAGTTGCCTTTTTAGTGACGCCATGGCTAGCTTCTAAGTTTATCAAACCCGCTCTAACAAACTCCAGCACGAATAATACTGAGCCAAATAAAAACCAAGGATTTGGTAACTTTTACCGACGCATGCTAACGCCATTGCTAGAAAATAGAAAAAAAGGCAAGCTTGTTTTATGGCTTGTGTTAATTTTATTTATTTTAGCTGCAATGTTACCTGTTATGCGCTTAGTTCCATTAAAACTACTCCCTTTCGATAATAAAAATGAAGTACAAATACTTCTTGATATGCCAGAAAGTGCAACGCTAGAACAAACAGCAGCAATGGCCAAAAAGGTTTCAACCAAAGTACAACAATTATCAGAAATTAAAGCCATTGTCGCTTATGTAGGCACTGCATCCCCCATCGATTTCAATGGTATGGTACGACAGTATTATCAACGTCAAGCCCCTTACATGGCTGATTTGCGCCTAATTTTACTTGATAAAACAGCCCGAGAACATCAATCTCATGCCATTGTTTTAAGACTGAGAGAACACCTAGCAGCATTAAACAGCACAATGTTATCTGGTGGTACGGTGAAAATTAAAGTGGTTGAAGTACCACCTGGTCCGCCTGTACTTAGCACTTTAGTTGCTGAACTTTATGGAAATGAATTTACCCAATACCATGAGTTACAGCAAGCTGCAACTATTGTAGAAAAGAGATTAAAACAAGAGCCCCATGTTGTTGAAGTAGACTCAACCGTAACCGACAATCAAACAAATTTACGATTTGTTACCGATAAAACAAAGGCTGCCTTGTCTGGTATATCAACAGCACAAATTAACCAAACGTTAATGGTGGCTAATAACGGACAAGTTGCAGGGTATTTACATGTTAACAATGAAGCAGCCCCATTAGCAATTAATATAAAGTTACCCATAGAGCAACGAGAAAGCTTAGCTGATTACCGCAGGCTAACCATTAAAGGGCAAACGGGTATTGTACAAAAAACCACACCGCAAGGCATTGATATTGCTCCCCAACCCTTAGTATCACTAGGCGAGTTAGGAGCGTTTGAACAACAAATAAGTGACAAGCCTATTTTTCACAAAGACCTGAAACCTGTTGTTTATGTCACTGCTGATACTTCAGGAAGAACACCAGCAGCCATTATTGCTGATATTAGCAGCGACCTGCAATATTCTGATACGTTAACTGAAAATCAACAAAATAAGATGAACGCCTCTCAAGCAAACGACTGGAACAATCGTACGTTTTTAACAAGTGGTAGTGGTAATGCATGGTATTTACCTGAGAATATAACGTTACTCTGGGGTGGTGAAGGTGAATGGCGCATCACTATTCGCGTATTTCGAGATATGGGGATTGCTTTCGCTTTTGCACTAACAGCTATTTTTATTGTGTTGCGAATACAAACAGGATCAGCAGCTTTATCAGGTATTATCATGTCTGCTATTCCACTAACAGTTATTGGCATTATGCCTGGCTTTTTTATGCTCAACCAATTTGGCGAACGCGAAATAGCCAACGCACCTGATCCTGTGTTATTTACCGCAACAGCTATGATTGGCATGATAGCCTTAGCAGGGATTGTCGTTAGAAATTCATTAATTTTAATTGAGTTTATCACGCAAGCCCGCGCCCGTGGAGAATCAATTAAAGAGGCATTAATTCAAGCAGGTGCAGTGCGAATGCGTCCAGTATTACTAACTGCTGGCACCACATTATTAGGTAATTTAATTATTACTTTAGATCCTGTTTTCAGTGGCTTAGCCATTGCGATTATTTTTGGCATTATTTCATCTACTATCTTTACCTTATTGGTTGTACCTATAGTTTATATATTAGTTTTTGAAAATGAAAAAAACGAACAAATAGCCGATAAAACGCGGCTTAATACAGTCATAAACCAGCGCTAACCTAGGAAAAGTCATGACTCAAAACAGCACAACAAAAAACACATTACAAAAATTAATCATGCCCGTTATCGCCCTCATGATCTTATTATTAATGGTTGCTTGGCTTGCAGGCTCTTTCGATAACAAAGTTTCACCAGCAATAAAGAAAGAATCTGGTTTAAACTTTAGTTCTCTCGAATTAGATAAAAATGATGTATATAAGGTCACCGCTAGCACCGAAATAATATTAGAACCGATCGCTGGGAGTATAGAAGCAAAACAAGCAACTAAAATTTCATCTAGAATTTTAGCCCGAATTAAAACAATTGAAGTCAGGGCTGGCGACAAAGTAAAAAAAGGCGATGTGTTAATTCAGCTTGAGCAAAGTGATCTACACTCACAAGTGCAACAAGCTAAACAAAATATTATGGCATTACAAGCACGCCATGATGAAGCAAAACAAAACTTAACTCGTTCAACCGCTTTGTTTAATAAACAATTAATATCGGCATTTGACCTTGATAAAACAAGTGCGGATTATCAAAGTATTTTAGCTGATTTAACAGCAGCACAACAACACCTATCGCAAGTAGAAACAACGCTAAGTTATGCTACATTAACGGCACCAATTGATGGCTTAATTGTTGACCGTTTTGCTGAGCCAGGCGATACAGCTCAAGCAGGATCTAAGCTTTTATCTTTGTACAACCCTTTATCATTACGTGTAGAAGCACAAGTAAGAGAACAGCTGGCAATGACTTTAAAACAAAGCCAAAAAATTTCTATTGAATTACCCAGTATTGGTAAAAAAATGCTTGGCGAAATAGAAGAAATAGTACCAGCTGCTAATACAGGTTCTCGTAGCTTTTTAGTAAAAGCGCGAATAATCAATAATGAAAATCTATTACCTGGCATGTATGCTCGAATTTTAATCCCCGCCGATGAGCAAATAACACTAAATATTCCCCAAAATAAAGTTGCCCATATTGGTCAATTAGATTTTGTTTGGGTAAAAGTGAATAACAATATACAACGCCGTTTTGTTAGATTAGGAAAATTACAACCAAATGACATGGTCAAAGTTATTTCAGGACTAAATGCTGGTGATGAAATCATCCCTCCTCAGCACCCTCCCCTTCCTTAAATTAGCATATACCCAAACCACCTCAATATGCAGGATTCCGCTGGTTTGGATATATTTATTATCAAAGGCATTGAAAAAAAAGAACTTTAAATTTGAATTTGTCAAATAAAAGACTTTAGTAACACTAAATAAATAGTTACTATCTGAAATTACAATGTAATATTTTATAAAAAAGTAAAGGTATTGAGCTCATGTTTAATTTAGCTAGTAAGAAAGAATTAATGGCATTAAAAGAAGAAAATACTGTGCTAAAACAGCAACTTTCAACATTAGAAGCACAAGTTACCCATGTGAACGAAGAAAATGAGCAGCTCGTACAAGATATGACAAGCAATACCGAACGTTACCGTCATCAAGAAGAAATCAATAACTTATGGCTAGGCTCATCTGAGTCAGTTCACAATATTCGCGAAGAACTTGCTTCTTCATCAAGTAAACTGATCGAACACCGCGATGAATTTCATACATCACAAAATATTTTTACTGAAATCCTTTCCATGTTAGCTTCAACAATAGACGCCACAAAAAAAATAAACAATGACAGTAAAAATGCTTCAACATCTGTAGACAATCTAAAGTCAGCTACTGCTGGAATTAATGATTTTGTTAATATTATCAAAGGAATATCCGACCAAACCAATTTATTGGCACTTAATGCCGCAATAGAAGCTGCCCGTGCAGGTGAACAAGGTCGTGGTTTTGCTGTTGTTGCCGATGAAGTAAGAACATTAGCACAACGCTCTGCTGAAGCCTCAAATGAAATTTCTAACTTAATTGAACAAGTAAACCAACAAATGGAGCAAGTTATCGATGGTATTCAGGATGTTGGTGAGAAAAGTACAGAAATTAATGAAAGCACAACCGCAATAGAAGCAACAGCAAATAATATTGTTAACCTTTCTAATAATATGTATACGGTAATTACCCACTCAACTGCGGATGCTTTTTTGCAAACAGTAAAAATGGACCATGTTGTTTGGAAATTAGAAGTATACCAAGCCATGCTAGGTATGACTGACAAAACAGCTGATGATTTTGCTAACCACACAGATTGTCGATTAGGACAATGGTACTTTCGAGGTGAAGGAGCAGAAAAATATGCTACTCATAGTGCATTTAAACAACTTGATGAACCACACGCCCATGTGCATAATTACGGATTAAATGCGTTAAAATCAGTAAAAAATGGTGATATGGCTCAAGCAGTTAAAGAGTTAGCAGGCATGGAAAATGCAAGCATAGAAGTCATCAATTTATTAACATTGTTATCACAGCAAATAAAACAAAACTAACAATTTAATCCCCCTAACGATAGAGTTATAGGCTAGCCAAAAAAATGTTAATACGCTATTTTTTTGGCTAGCCTATATATCAACACAAAAAACAATAGTGACTAGTAAAAAATCAAAAGCGTCTAGCTATTGCTAACACTCAAGTAGTTACTTAAAATAATAATCAACTTAACACACAACTTCTACGGACTATCATGGCACTCCCTGACAAATTTATTTTTTCTATGAACCGCGTAAGCAAAGTGGTTCCACCCAAGCGTACCATTTTAAAAAACATCTCTCTTTCATTTTTTCCTGGGGCTAAAATTGGTGTTTTAGGTTTAAATGGCTCAGGGAAATCAACTCTGTTACGCATTATGGCTGGAATAGACAAAGATTTTGAAGGTGAAGCTAATGCGCTATCTGGCACCAATATTGGTTATTTACCACAAGAACCTCAACTAGATGAAAATAAAACCGTACGCGAAGTGGTTGAAGAAGCGGTTTCAACAGTTAAGAATGCTTTAAAGCGTTTAGATGAAGTTTATAACGAATATGCTGAAGAAGGTGCTGATTTTGATGCACTTGCCAAAGAACAAGGTCAGCTAGAAGATATTATTAATAGCCAAGATGGACACAATATTGATAATGTACTTGAACGCGCTGCGGATGCTTTACGTCTTCCGCCTTGGGAACAAAAAATATCAGTACTCAGTGGTGGTGAACGACGACGTGTCGCGTTATGTCATCTGTTACTTCAAAAGCCTGATATGTTATTACTTGATGAGCCAACAAACCATTTAGATGCAGAATCTGTGGCTTGGTTAGAGCGCTTCTTACATGATTATGCAGGAACTGTGGTTGCCATTACCCATGATCGCTACTTCTTGGATAATGTTGCAGGTTGGATTTTAGAGTTAGATAGAGGCGAAGGTATTCCATGGGAAGGTAATTATTCATCGTGGCTTGAACAAAAAGACGCACGTTTAGCACAAGAAAGTAAAAGTGAAAATGCCTTACAGAAAACCATTAAACAAGAGTTAGAGTGGGTTCGTTCTAACCCAAAAGCTCGCCAAGCAAAAAGCAAAGCACGTATGGCCCGTTTTGAAGAATTAAACAGCCAAGAAAATCAAAAACGTAATGAAACGAATGAATTATACATTCCCCCAGGACCTCGTTTAGGTGACAAAGTACTTGACGTAAATAATCTTAAAAAATCTTTCGACGGCCGTGTTTTAATTGATAATTTAAGTTTTAGCATCCCTAAAGGTGCTATTGTTGGCATTATTGGTGCCAATGGTGCGGGTAAATCTACACTATTCAAAATGATGTCTGGCATCGAAAAACAAGACTCAGGCAGCATTGACATTGGAGAAACTGTAAAACTTGCTAGTGTTGATCAATTTAGAGATAACATGGGCGAAAACAACACTGTCTACCAAGAAATATCTGAAGGTCATGATATTTTAGAAATTGGCACCTATCAAATACCTAGCCGAGCTTACTGTTCTCGTTTCAATTTCAAAGGCAATGATCAACAAAAACTCATTAAAGATTTATCAGGCGGCGAACGTAATCGAGTTCATTTAGCTAAATTAGTGAAAACTGGCGGTAATTTATTATTACTCGATGAGCCAACCAATGACTTAGATGTTGAAACCTTACGAGCACTTGAAGAAGCTATTTTAGAATTTCCAGGTTGCGCCATGGTCATTTCTCATGACCGTTGGTTTTTAGACAGAATTGCTACGCATATATTAGACTACCGAGACGAAGGGCAAATAAATTTCTTTGAAGGTAATTTTAGCGATTACGAGGCTTGGTTGAAAAAAACATTAGGTTCGGCAGCAATTGAACCGCATCGAATTAAATATAAAAAAATAGGCTAAAATAAACAGTAAAGAAAAACAATACGCTTCAAACGCTATAAGCAAGATTTTGAAGTATTGTAGTGAAAGGTGCTTAACGCTTTAAAGATAGTTTTATCTTTTTTAAGTGCCTTTTTATTAAAACACAGCTATGCTAAAGCCATAGTTTATAAAAATGAATTATTTGATGGAAAATAGACGACAATTTACCCGTATATTATTTTCAAGCAAAGCTGAGCTTAATATTGAAAATAAAACTTACCCTGTATCGATTCACGACATATCGCTTAATGGTGCATTGGTGAGTGCGATAGATTCTAAGATCTCGTTAAAAGGCAGATTTGGCTATTTAACATTTTGTCTTGCAGATAATGAGTCAAAAGTTACGATGAATATTACCGTTGTCCATGAACAACACAATGAAACAGGCCTACAATGCAACGCCATAGATATAGACAGCATTATTCTTTTGCGTCGTTTAGTTGAGCTTAACCTAGGTAATACCAAGCAACTTGATAAAGAACTTAACCAACTTTCTCGAACGCATTAAAACACTTGAACTTCTCAGAAAACCGCATAAAGGATCCCTATGAATCATATTATAATTTCTTGCATTGGTGCAGATAAAAAAGGCATTGTTGACACTTTATCTAATATAATTAACGAACATAATGGTAATTGGCAAGTAAGCAGTTTACATCATTTATCAGGTTTTTTTGCTGGGGTTATAGAAGTAGCGGTGAGTGAAGAAAAAACCCAAGCGCTAGTTTCAGCACTACATTGTATCGATACCTTAAACTGCCAAATTGAAATAGCCCAACAAAAATCAGAAAAAGTTAATTCCACGCTAGTATTAGAATTAACAGCCAACGATAGACCTGGCATAATACAAGAAGTATCGTCTGTAATTCATCGCCAAGGTGGGAATTTAATTAAAGTTGTTAGCTCACAAGCAAGCGCACCACACACAGGGCAATTAATGTTTAAAGCTAAAGTACAAATAGCTATGAATGAAACTGATGCTGATGAACTAATCAATGCTTTAGAGCATATTGCCGATGATTTAATGGTAGATATTGCTAGAGCGTAATGACCATTAAATTACCAAACAAGGGCAAGGTTAGCAAAATAAATATTCGTCAAAATAAATCGAAAATTCACTGCCTTCGCCCCAATTACTGGTAATAACTAATTCTGCTTTATGGTGCAATAATACGTGTTTTACAATAGCTAAGCCAAGCCCTGAACCACCAGTGTCACGCGAGCGTGACTTATCGATACGATAAAAACGCTCGGTCAGTCGATTCAATTTTTCAGGTTTAATGCCATCGCCATTATCTTTAACACTAAAAACAATTTTATCTCCTCTTTTTCGCCAATTAATTTCAATTAGCCCGTGTGGCGGAGTATAAGCAATCGCATTAGAAATTAAATTAGCACACGCACTTTTTAATTCTGTATCAATACCAAAAACACCAATACCTTGCGTAATATTAGTACAAATTTCATGTTGTTTAACTTGATTCAGCCATTTTGCATCTTCTACAAGGCTTTTAATCAAGTACGGCATATCTACAGGTTTCATATCATCGTAGTCACGATTATTTTCTACTTTAGACAAACTCAGCAACTGCTCTACCAAGCGCTCCATTCGAGAAACTTGCCCTTCAATGGTACCAAAAATCTTCTGCCATTGAGGATCTAAAGCATGATCAGTTTCTTGAATCATTTCCACATAACCTCGTACAACTGTCAGTGGCGTTTTTAGTTCATGAGAAACATTCGCAACAAACTCTCTACGCATTTTTTTCATTCTATGATATTTAGCAATAGCTCGAGACATTAGTATTACCCGTTCTCCGCCAAAAGCCATAACGGAGATTTCTAATTGTAATTCGTCATTAATGGGAGAAGTAATTAAGCAAGGAGATTCAAAATTATCTTGTGCTAAATACTCAGACAATAATGGATCAATCAGTAATTCTTCAATATGTTTACCTATGTCGTCAGGAAAACGCACACCTAACAGACGTTGTGCCTTTTTATTGCCAGAAACAATCAATAAGTCGGTGGATAAAATTAACGCCGCATCAGGTAGTGCTTCAATTCCCGAATGAAAACGAAAATCTTGACAATTTTGGGTATTAGATAGAGAGTTCATTATTGCTTTTACTTGTGTTGAATAGTAAGGGTACAGTTATTTTTAGCTTCTAACTTTTTGCACTGTTTTGCCCGAAAAACGATACCCTGCACCACGCACTGTTTGAATAAAGTCTTCATGACCTGAGCCTGAAATAGCTTTCCTTAATCGACGAATATGTACGTCAACCGTTCTATCTTCAACATAAACATTGGTTCCCCAAACATTATCAAGTAATTGTTCTCTTGAATAAACTCGCTCGGTATGAGTCATAAAAAAGTGTAACAAACGAAATTCAGTAGGGCCTAGATCCAATGCTTCTTCATTAATCGTGACATGATGAGAAACAGGATCTAATTTTAAACCATGAAACTCTACTTTCTCAGCTAACAAGGTTGGTGATACTCGACGAATAACCGCTTTAATTCTTGCAATTAACTCTTTAGGAGAAAAGGGCTTAGTAACATAATCATCAACACCAGCATCAAGACCTTTAACTTTATCGTCTTCATCAGCGCGCGCAGTAAGCATAATGATAGGAATATTGCGACTGTATTCTCCTTGCTTTAACTCTTTCGCCAACTGAACACCACTACCACCTGGCAACATCCAATCAAGCAAAATCAAATCAGGGTAAGGTTCAATAATCTTTTCCTTGGCTTCTTTAATATCGACAGCTTCAACAGAATTAAAGCCATTTTGCTCTAATACAAAAGTAATCATTTCCCTGATTGGAGTTTCATCTTCAACAACTAAAATGTAACCGCTCATAAATACGCCTTTAAATAGATATGTTTCATATAATCTCAATGCCGCCATTATGCGCAACAAAAATTACACTTTTATGACATTACTTTTTATAAAAAAAATAATAATGAATTGACTAAATATCTCTTTAAATAAAAAACCGCGTTGCGGTTTTTTATTTAAAAGAGAAAGAGGTAATTAAAAATTATACTGAATACCTACAGCTAAATAATCTTCATCTCTGTTTACTGTTTTAATATCAAAAGAAGTATAAAACGCATATAACTTAGTACTCGCTGCTAATTTATAATCTACACCAGCTGTGAACCCTGTATTTTTTTCATCGTCTTTATGATCTGCAATTTGATACTGACCTTTAAACGTGGTTGCACCAAGTTTATATTTTGCTGAAATCAAAACACCATCCATTTCAGCTCCTGTGTCTATATTTTCTTGATTTTGTAGCATTAAACCTAAAGTAACACCCGAAACTTTACCTTGTACTGTCGCTCTTATGGTATCAAAATAACCATTCGCGGTACCATCACTCGACTTGCCCTTCACTTCAGAGTCCATTGCAACTGAAGCAAAAAAATCTGATTTTTTAAGTTTTTTATCACCATAAAAAACGGCTAGAGAAAGTGCATCTTTACTATCGACTTCTTCCTCAGCCACGTACGTGGCGCCTAATTGAAACCCATTAATGACAGGTGATTTATAAGTAACACTATCACTTAGACGATTTTCTCCTACCCAAAGAACTTTAATATCACCATTCAAATCACTAAATAAATCAGCCTTACCTTGAGATTGTTTGAGTATAGAATCATTTTGACCTAACAATACTTCACCAAAAGCACCTTTTAAGCCAATAAATTGGTTTCTACCTTTAACTGCATCATCACTATCACCGTCAATATCCACTTCAAATTCAGCTTGATATACTATTGTTAACTCATCATTTAGTGCGTGATTACCTTTAAAGCCAATACGCGAGGAATTGCTTTTTACTTCACTAAAACGACCATCACCTTCATCTGATGATTGCAGTGAGACATCCGCTCTGCCATATATATCAATATTTGCTGCGATTGTTGATTGGCTCAAAGTAGCAGCTATAGTTAATGCCAATACGGCTTTTATATGTTTCATGTTTTAAACCTTTTTTATAATTAAAATTTATTATGTGCCTTTATGACAAATAGTAAATTATTTGCCGAGTATGCTAAAGCGACTATATTACACAAATATGACAAAACCAGATGAATACAGCAATAAAACGACAGAATTATTACTGCTTCATTAAATATTTATTTCAAGTATGGTATTAAAATCGCAATATTGTTACGTTTTTATTAAATATTTATTTCAAAGGATACAAAATTATCGAATCCTTTTTTATTTAATCTATTCGCAATATTGAAAAATATTTATCCTTTTATCAAAAGTAGTTAGAATCATCATAGCAACAGCAACTACTCATAACGAATTTAATCATATGAAAGTAAAAAGCATTTCACGAAAACTACTGACTAGAGTACTTTCATTTTATTTTATTTTAACGGTGGGCGTTACTGGCATTCAAATTATCGCCGAATATTTTAATACAAAAAACCATATCAACAGTGAGCTGCTCACCTTAGAAAAAACTATTAGCGGTAGTTTAACACGCGCAGTATGGGAGCTTAACACTCAACAAGCTATTGATATTTCAGAAGGTCTTGTAGCAATACCGATGATCAAAGGCATTACAGTGACAGACGAAGCAAATAATATCATCACGCAACTAGGAAAAGTAATTTCTCCTGAAAAACTGAAAATAAGTACTAAAAATCTGAACGAAGAATTAAAAGGTATTAGTTCTATATCAGGAGATTTATTTGGCCACTCCTTCCCTCTCATCTTTGAATTCTCTGGTAGAACAACATCTGTTGGTCGAGTCACCTTATTATCAAGCAATGAAGTAATCTTTAGTCGAATTAAAGTAGGCATCTATTTTCTTATTGGTAATGCTATTGTTAAAACAGCTTTTTTAGTTTTTTTGTTTTCTTTGGCTTTTAATAAGTTACTCACAACACCACTGAATGAATTGACCCAACAAATTAGACAAATTGATTTAGATGATCCCGAAGCCTCAAAAATTCACTGCATGAATTATGAAAAAAATGAGCTCAATATCCTTGAAGATGCCTATAACAATTTAATTAATGAATTAATTGAATTCAAAGAAAAATTAGCTATATCGCTAATAGAAACCGATAGAGCTAAAGAACAAATTGACGAGCACAATCTATTGCTAGAACAAGAAGTAGCCAGAAAAACATCCTCGTTGAGCAGCACTATGCTGAAAATGGAAGTTCAACAAAAAGAACTTCAAGAGCAAAAGAAAAATTTACAAGAAGAAAATATTCGCCGCAGTAAAACAGAAAAAACACTGATAACAACCAATAAAGATTTAATTCATTCTATAACTGAATTAAATAAAGCCAAAGAGCGACTTTTAGAAGCAGAGAAAATGGCATCACTCGGTGCACTTTCCGCCGAAGTATCACATGAGTTGGCCACTCCTGTAGGTATTAGTATCACCTCATCAACCTATTTATTAGAGCAAATAACACATTTACAAGAAACGCTATCACAAAACAAATTATCTAAAAAATCAATTGAAACTTTTATTGAAAATGCCAACAAAAGCACCGTGTTACTAATAAATAACCTTCAAAGAACATCGGAATTACTTACCAGTTTCAAACAAATTGCTGTGGATCAAACGAGTGATAAAATTCGTATCATCAGTATTTCAAAGTACTTAAACGAAATAATACATTCAATACATCCCAAATTACGTAAAACCAACCACATAATTAACGTGCATTGTGATGAAAACATTGAAATTTATAGCCACCCAGGAGCTATAGCCCAAATTATTATCAACTTAATTGTTAACTCCATTATTCATGGTTTTGAACACATCGATAACGGAAAAATAACTATTGATGTAGCCTTTCATCACAACTGGCTAATTATTGACTATGCCGATAATGGTCAAGGAATTTCTGAAGAAGCCCGTAAGCAATTATTTGATGCGTTTTATACAACAAAATCAAATAAGGGGGGCACAGGTTTAGGCACGCATATTATCAAAAACCTTGTTATAGACACGTTAAATGGCACTATTACCGCGCACAGCGAGCTAGGTAAAGGATTAAATTATCATATTGAATTACCTGATATGCGATCCTAAAATAATCTTGTGTAAGCATATATAGATTAAAGTGATCGTTTTAATACTATTTAAAAATTAAGTTTTAATGAATGCTAATGATCACCTTGTTTTTTTAAGGTAATATAGCCTTTTTGAAAGTAAGCCTCACTGTGCTTATTAACTATGTGAGTATTCACGCTAGGATCCTGTTTATGTGGTTTAAAAACCTATACTTTTTTGCTTTTACTCGACCATTCGAACATTCAGAGGAAGATTTAGAAAAGCACCTCAACGAGCATCTGTTCACCCCCTGTGGCTCTACAGAGCTAGCACATTTTGGCTGGGTAAATGCTTTAGGAAAACATGGGCACAGTAGTGTTCATAGTGCAAATGGCAACTTTTTAATTTGTGCAAGAAAAGAAGAAAAAATATTACCCGCACCTGTTATCAAAGATATGATAGAAGAAAAAGTGAACTTGCTTGAACAAGAGCAAGGTCGCGGTGCAACAAAAAAAGAAAAAGAACAATTTAAAGAAGATATTATTTTTGAACTACTACCTCGTGCTTTTTCTCGTATTTCAGATACACATGCCTATATCAGCCCTAAAGATAACATTATTGTAATAAATGCCAGTGCACGTGGTAAAGCTGAAGATCTGCTTGCATTGCTTCGCAAAGTATTAGGCACATTACCTGTAACGAGCTTAGAGCCCGACGTACAGGCAGATGAAATCATGACCGATTGGTTGGTTAAAAAAGATTTAGGAGCCAAGTTTCAATTGGGTATGGAGGCAGAGTTTAACGCAGTAGGCGATGATGGCGCCGTGATCCGCGTTAAGAATCAAGACCTAGAAAGCGATGAAATTAAATCTCATTTAGATGCTGACAAATATATGGTAAAAGTTGCATTAGAATGGGATGAATCATTATCTTTCATGCTCTGTGATGATTTATCTATCAAACGCATTAAGTTCTTTGATGTTATTCAAGAGCAAAATGACGATATAAACAGTGACGATATTGTTGCAAAACTAGATGCCGATTTTGCATTAATGGCAGGTGAGTTAAATCGGTTTATTCACGATTTACTTAACGAGTTCTCACTAAAAACAACTGACTTATTAGAAAACGACTAACTCGTTTAAGTCACTAAATTTATTATTTATTTGGAGTAAAAATGACCATTATTAAAATGTCTGATTTAGCACTAGCAGATAAACGAGTTTTAATTCGTGAAGATTTAAATGTACCTATTCAAGAAGGTAAAATCACCTCAGACGCTAGATTGCAAGCGGCATTACCTACAATAAAACAAGCACTAGAAGCTGGTGCTAAAGTGATGATAATGTCACACCTTGGTCGCCCAACTGAAGGTGAATATTGTGAAGAATATTCGCTTAAACCTGTTGCTGACTATTTAGCAGGCGCCCTTAATTACCCCGTTCGTTTAGTGAAAGACTATTTAACAGGTGTTGACATGGCAGCTGGTGAGCTAGTTGTTTTTGAAAATGTTCGTTTTAATCAAGGCGAAAAGAAAGATGATGACGTGTTAGCCAAGCAACTTGCAAATCTTTGTGATGTGTTTGTAATGGACGCTTTCGGTACCGCTCATCGCGCACAAGCAAGCACTCATGGCGTTGCCAAATTCGCACCTACAGCATGTGCAGGTCCACTACTGGTAAGCGAGCTAGAAGCATTAGGTAAAGCATTAGACAACCCTGCTCGCCCATTAGTTGCAATCGTTGGTGGTTCAAAAGTGTCTACTAAATTAACCGTGTTAGATTCATTATCCAAAATCGCCGACACCATCGTTGTAGGCGGCGGAATTTCAAATACTTTTGTTGCAGCTGCCGGGAATGAAGTAGGCAAGTCATTATATGAAAAAGATTTAATTCCAGAAGCACAACGTTTATGTAAACAAACACACGTTATCTTTGCTGACGATGTAACAGTTACCCTTGATGCATTCAGTGACTGGAAACATAATTCTACGACACAAATAAAAACCTCGTCAGAAGTAAGCGAAGAAGACAACATAATTGATTATGGTCCAAAAACAGCAGCAAAAGTGGCAGATATAATCAAAACAGCAGGCACTATTTTATGGAATGGCCCTGTGGGTGTTTTTGAAATGGATGCTTTCGCTAAAGGCACTGAAGTCATTTCAAACGCTATTGCTGACAGTGACGCTTTTTCAATAGCAGGTGGTGGTGATACCTTAGCTGCTGTTGATAAATATAACATAAAAGATAAAGTATCTTATATCTCTACTGGTGGCGGTGCCTTTTTGGAGTTTTTGGAAGGTAAAAAATTACCCGCAGTTGCCATACTAGAACAAAGAGCGAAAGCACAGTAATCAAGGCCAAATGAAACGTTTCAAGTGAGTACAAATACGCAACTGCCCAATGTATTGTGCTTGAAACTCTGACACTAAAGCTTCTTTAACCTAACGTTAACTCTTTAGTTTATAGAATTAAAATAAAATGCGCCGCTAAATTAACCAAACATATAAATAAACAAGCTTAAACCTAAGGAGAACCACATGTCTTCAAACTCAATAGCATCAATGCTTAAAAAAGTGATGACGGAACAAGGATTTATTGCAGCACTTGATCAAAGTGGTGGCAGTACACCAAAAGCACTAGCATTATATGGCATAGAAAATACTGAATTTTCAAATGATGAACAAATGTATGATTTGGTACATCAAATGCGTGCGCGTATTGTAACTAATCCTATATTCACAGGTGAACGCGTGCTTGGCGCTATATTATTTGAAAATACCTTGGATAGAGAATTTTTAGGTAAACCAGCTGCACAATACCTTTGGCAAGAAAAACGCATAGTACCCTTTCTTAAAGTAGATAAGGGACTTTGTGATGAAAAAAACGACGTGCAATTAATGAAAGAAATACCAGCGTTAGATTCACTCCTTGATAAAGCGGTTGATCAAGACGTGTTTGGTACAAAAATGCGTTCTGTTATCAAATTAGCCAACGCTAAAGGAATAGATGATATTGTTACGCAACAATTCACTGTTGCAAAACAGATATTGGCCAAAGGATTAACACCAATAATTGAGCCTGAGATTGATATTAACAGTCCTGAGAAATCTGCTGCAGAAGCGTTACTTAAATCAGCTTTGTTAAAAGCACTAAACAACTTAACCAATGATCAAAAAGTCATGTTAAAACTGACTTTACCTGAGGCAGATAATTATTATGCTGAATGTATTAATCATAAAAATGTTATTAAAGTAGTCGCATTATCAGGCGGTTATACTAGAGAACAAGCCAATAAAAAGGTTGCTGCTAACCACAATATGATAGCTAGTTTTTCTCGTGCATTAACACAAGGGTTAAGCGCTAAACAATCCGATGCAGAATTCACAAACATGTTAGATATGGCTATTGAAAGTATTTTTAACGCATCAAAGACTTAGTTTAAGTTAACGCTTGTTTTTCTCACTCTAACCACACTTATTAGTGTGGTTAACTTTCCAACATTTACATCAATATATCGTTAAAATCGTCTTTTTTTAACCTTTTTTGAATAGTTTTAATGTAATTTTAATACAAAACAATAACATTTAACATCAAACTAGCAAAACCGTAACTTTTACTGCCTGAACGACTTAAACCCTGTTATAATTTCCGCATTAACTTAAGATTTATACCTCCCCAACAAAAATTAACTGGCGAATTTAGGAGTACCCAATGGCTTTAATTTCGATGCGTCAAATGCTAGACCATGCAGCAGAGTTCGACTATGGCATCCCTGCGTTTAATGTAAATAATTTAGAGCAAGTGCGCGCAATTATGATTGCCGCAGACAAAACTGACAGTCCTGTTATTCTTCAAGGCTCTGCTGGCGCTCGTAAATATGCTGGTGCACCTTTTTTACGGCATTTAATTTTAGCCGCCATTGAAGAGTTTCCTCATATTCCAGTGGTAATGCACCAAGACCACGGTACATCACCCAGTGTATGCCAACGTTCAATTCAATTAGGCTTCTCATCAGTAATGATGGATGGCTCATTAATGGATGATGGTAAAACACCTAGTAGCTATGAGTATAATGTAGATGTAACGCGCAGAACTGTTGAAATGGCACATGCTTGTGGTGTATCTGTTGAAGGGGAGTTAGGTTGTTTAGGCTCATTAGAAACAGGTGAAGCAGGTGAAGAAGACGGTATTGGTGCAGTGGGTAAATTATCTGTAGAGCAAATGTTAACTGATCCAGAAGAAGCTGCTGATTTTGTTAAAAAAACTCAAGTAGATGCTTTGGCAATAGCCTGCGGTACCTCGCACGGCGCTTATAAATTTACTCGTCCACCTACAGATGACATTCTAGCTATTGACCGCATCAAAGCTATTCATGCTCGCATTCCTAATACCCATTTAGTTATGCATGGTTCATCATCTGTTCCACAAGAATGGCTAGCTATTATTAATGAGTATGGCGGTAATATTCCTGAAACTTATGGTGTTCCAGTTGCACAAATTCAAGAAGGTATTAAAAATGGCGTACGTAAAGTCAATATTGATACCGATCTACGATTAGCATCAACAGGCGCAACAAGACGCTTTTTAGCACAAAATCCAAGTGAGTTTGATCCTCGTAAATTTTTAAGTGAAACAACCAAAGCAATGTCTGATATTTGTGTTGCTCGCTATGAAGCGTTCAATACAGCGGGTAATGCTAGTAAAATAAAGCCGATAAGCCTTGATACCATGTTTGACCTCTATCAAGCAGGTAAACTAAATGCATTAATTAAATAAATACAGATGTTACTTAATAAAATAAAGGGCCTATGGCCCTTTTTTCTTTAATATTCTAAACTTACTTTAAAATACTAAAAAATTCTTTATAATAGCTATTTTTAAAGTTGATATATAGCTCTAGTGTTTTTCTCCTTTAGTACGCTTACGTATAAATCTACTTTTCTTTTGCTCTAAACTCTTTAAACCCTTAACACAAAACTATAGTGTCCAGAAATTGAGACTAAAATGATTCGCTCATCTATTATTATCCCTTTATTCCTTTTATCTATTAATGTTTGTGCGCAAGATAAGTATGAGCAACCTGCTAACCCAAAAACGGTAAACAGTGAAAAGCCACAAGTGGCAAACGCAACAGCGGCTGATATTATATTAAGCCTAGAAAGTACACCTAAAACTTCGAAAATTAGCACACCACCAATGATGTCAGGTTCTGCTGAGCTAGGTTTTCTTTATAAAACGGGGAATACTAACAGCGGAGACATAAAAACCAGTCTCGATTTTCGTTTTGAAAAGCATTCGTGGTTAAGTTTATTAAATATCGATTTACTGCTTAAAAAAGCAGATATTACTGATGAAGACGGTAATACTCATTTTAAAAAAACAGATCAAAAGTGGACATTATCCTCTCAAACGAACTATAATCTAGACAATAAAGAAAAAAATTATATTTATGGTAATGCTTGGTTTGAGGAAAATGAATTCAGTGGTTTTAAAAACCAAGCTTCACTTTCTACTGGCTGGGGACGTCATTGGTATAAAACTAATAGGGCATCACTTTGGGGTGATGTTGGACCAGGTTATAAACGAGATTTAATTAAAGAAACAGAAACAAAACCTTATAGAAAAGCTGACACCTGGATGCTGCAAATGCAAGCATTATACATTAGAAAACTAGGTGAACATATTGAGTTGAAACAATACCTTAGTGCTAAGCAAGCTCTTGATACCAATGAAAATAGCATTTATAAGGCTGTTTCAACAATCACCACAAAGCTCATTTCCACACTGCAGCTCAAATTCAATTTTACTTTAGACTACAACAGCAAAGTTGATGTAGACAAAGAGAAACTAGATACTCAAACAGCAGTAACCATAGTATATAGCTTTTAAGCCTGTATCTGTTTTAGCAAACAGTTTATTATTAAATATAATATCAGTTATAATGCTCGCCTATTGTATCACTTAATATTTATAACATAAATTTATACCTACATGACTAACAATGAAAAGGAAAATCATGAATCCTAAATTAATCATTCCAACCTTATGTGTACTACCATTAATATCACATACAGTAACGGCAGAAGAAGCTGCGAAAGCAAAACCTACCTATACGGCCTCTGCCGAATTAGGTTTTCTTTATAAAACGGGAAACACTAAAAGTGCTGACGTTAAAGCAGGCTTTAACTTAAAACATCAAAAAGATAAATGGCGCTCAGATGTTTCTTTTAACATTTTAGCGAAAAAGTTGGAAAAAAAAGATGATGATGGCAATGACGAATTTGAAACCACTGATAATAAATGGGATGTACTCGCTCAAACTAACTACACTATAGGCGAAGAAAAGAAAAATTACCTTTATGCTAACCTAGCCCATGAGCAAGATAAGTTTGGTGGTTTTGAATCGCAAAGTTCATTCTCAGCTGGTTGGGGTCGCAACTGGCATGAAACTGAAAACTCATCATTTTTTGCTGATATAGGCCCTGGTGTTACTCACGATGTAACACGTGCAACAGAGACTAGAGCTTCAGAAAGCAGTTCTAATTTAATCATACAAGCACAAGCTGTTTATACGCACAAATTCAATGAGCATGTTCAATTCAAACAATATTTTGTTGCAAAGCAAGCGACTGAATCAGGTGAAAATAGTATTTATAAATCTGAAACTTCTGTTACTGCTCAGTTAATTGACGCATTACAATTAAAATTTGCGCTACGAATTAATTATGATACTGAAGTTGAGCCTGAGTATGAAAATACCAACACAGAAACCTCAATGACGTTAATATACAACTTCTAGTTTAGACTTTTAGCGAAGGTTCAATTTATATAAAATGACCTTAACACAGCACTAAACATGGTAATAAATCAAACTTATTTAATTATCATGTTTAGTGTTATTCTGCTCAATAATATAGCAATCCTCTATTTTTTTTAGCCTTTTTATATGCTTTATATGCGCTCTACATACAGCATAAATGAAAATACTTATAATAATGATTATAAGTATTACTACAGAGTACGTATCCTCTCTAAAAAAACTATTTAGCCATTCCATGGATAAATTCCTATTATTGTTGCTTATAAGTCGTGAATGTTGAATTCACGTCGCTAACTATTGTTACTTATTGTTAATTCTAAAAAGTTCAACTCAGTAAAAACCTAAAATTATAGCATACATAGTGAGCCAAACATGATGTGCATTATTATATACATAAATGAGTATAAGTACATAGTGCACTAATTGTAGAGCTTATAAATTAGATGAGTTATCGGTCAGTATTCCAACTAAAGAAGTAAGCACCTAATGATAAAAATACCACACTCATTACGAGTAAACTTATCACATGATAACTAATGTCACCTAGCGTAGCCCCTTCTATAATAATCTCTCGCGCTCCTGCAACCAAATGCGTTAATGGTAAAAAATCGGCAAACGTTTTTAATGCCCCTGGCGCACCTTCAAGGCTGAACCAAACCCCTGAAAGCATCATCATTGGCCAAGAAGTTAAGTTTAGCAAACCACCAATAAGTTCTTCGCTTTTGCTTCTACTTGCCACTAACAAACCTAAACTAATCAAACAAAAAGCACCTAACATACCAATAACTATTAAATCAAAGTAACTGCCAAGCATAAAAAAATCAAAGAGTATATTACAGCCAAAGTACACAACTGATGACAAAAACATCACTATAAATAGCCGAGATAATAATTGAGCAGAAACAAACTCAAATGCTGATAAAGGTGTTGCCTTTAAACGCTTTAGCACCGAATTTTTCCGATAACGAACAATAACGTAGCCAACACCAAATAGGCAACTAAACATCATATTCATGCCTAAAATTCCCGGTAAAACCCAATCAACATAACGTATTTTTCTGCCTGATGTTTCCAAACGCGTGAAGTTTTCAAGTTGCCTACTGAATACCTTTTCCACTAAATAACTTTTAGAAGATTCATTATTAACCCAGTACTCTTTGTTAGTTGGGGCTATCACTAAATCAATAGTATGTCTGCTCAATTTATTCTTAGCTACCGTTTCTTTTTCATAATAAATAAAATCAATAAAACGGGTGCTTTCAAAATGATTTTTGTCATCAGCTGGTTGCTGTATATTATTAGCAGAATCATTAATAATGCCTACTTTATATGCCGACCTACCGTCACCAGAAAATATAAATGAAAAACCAATAAGTAAAAGCACTGGAAAAAATAAATTCCAACCTAAAGAAGATTTATCACGAAAAAACTCTATATTGCGCGCCTTAAACACGGCAAAGAAACGTTTAATATTCATATATTTAATTATTCTCTTAACGAGTGCCCTGTTAAATGTAAAAACAAGTCATCTAAATTGGCTGATTTCACATGTAAACCTTCTAATGAAACCTTATTTTCCATTAACATCGCTAGTGTTTTCTCAACATTATTTGTGGTAATTTCTACTCTATTTGACAATACTTGCCATTGATTTTCCTCAACTAGTTTAGAGGGAACTTGTTGTACTGGTAAATATATAAAAACATTTTTAAAATGTTTACTCAATAACTCATGTGGAGTGCCCGATTCAATTACTTTCCCTTGATCCATAATAACAATATCATCACAAAGCTGTTCTGCTTCATCCATATAATGTGTTGTGAGAACAATGGTTTTGTTTTGAGCTTTTATATTTTTAATTAATTGCCAAAAATTACGTCTAGCATGAGGATCTAAACCTGTTGTAGGCTCATCTAAAAAGATTATTTCAGGGTTATTAATTAAGGCTAAAGCCAGTAATAACCGTTGTCTTTGTCCACCAGATAATAAACGATTATCTCGATCTAAAAAACTACTCAAATCACAAAGCTCTATCAGCTGCTCTTGCGGCAAAGTTTCTTGATAAAATGAAGCAAATAAATTTAGTGTTTCTTTAACCGTTAAAAAATCTTGTAAAGCAGTATGCTGAAATTGAATACCTATTTGCTGAGATATATTGTGGTCTACTTCTTTATTATTATGTTGATATACCACAGAACCAGAGCTCGCTTTAATGATTCCTTCCATAATCTCAATAGTTGTTGTTTTACCTGCACCATTAGGGCCTAGAAGCCCAAAACAGTGCCCTTGATTAACATTAAAGCTAATATTATTAACCGCAATAACGTCTTTATATTGTTTGATTAACGTATTAACACAAATGGCAATACTCATGTATTAACAATCCTAATAGACCGACTTTCCGACATTGTACTTTACTTAAATAAAAAAACATTACATTTCCACAAATAATAATAATTATCATTTGCATTTATTTGGTTGATGATTTATTTTATACAGAATGAATAAATACTTTTAAGGAGAAAAGTTCATGAAAACTAAAATACCTAGTTCTACTAGAGATACATCAATGGTTCAACTTGAATTACCAAGCACTATTCTTAAACAATTGCTTCAATCTGGCGTGCTTCATGGTGGTGATTGTAAATGTTTAAACGCAACAGCTAAACGTGTACTTTGGCAAATATTATTAGTAACAAGCACAAATAATATCAACCATTCGGAGACATATTTATGTGCCTAAAAGCTTCTTCTGAGTTTTTACAGCTTGAAAATTGGTTAATCATTTTAATTACCACCTATAAAGAAAACCCGTCTTCTGGATTAGCCAAAATTATTAATTACTATTTAGGGCGACTATTGCACCATGATGATATGAACTTTTGTGGTGAAAAACGCTGTGATTATTTAGTAATGAAAAAGTTTTGGCGATGGCAAGCTAAACATTAAGACGTTAACAATTGGCTTATTTTTGAACTTAGCACTGCTTCCAGCTCTTTTTTTCCGGTAAGGCCATACATATTACACACCTCAGTAATAGTATGTTTTTGTATAATACGGCTGATTAAAACTGATAGATTTAATTGTTTCGATACTTTTAAGCTACTCAATTGGTATTTTAACCATAAATGCAAGCTAAATACGCAACTTGAATACTGCCTGTAACCTAGTGAAAATGCCTCAACATTCGCGTGATCACGTACACTTAATGCTGTACATGCTTCTAATGGACAATGTTGTAAAATGAGTTGTACTAATTCCGCCGCTAACCCTTTATATTCTTCTACCAGTAAATAGTCAAAGCTTCGGTAAAATTCTGCATTAATGTCTGTTAGCGCTGTTTGGCCTGAACTTGAAAGTGCTTTTAGCACCAACGCCGATTGCTCACCACTAGCTTTATCTTTACTAAACCCTATACGTGCTATTTGAAAATCATTTTTTAACCAAAACGAGAGTAATACTTGCGTTGCTCCAAAACTTGATGCTATAAAATCTGCTCCTTGATCTACTGAAAATTTTATCATTTTATTTAAAAATTTAGTGCCAATACCTTGCTGCTGTAATTGAGGATGAACAGCAATACGCATCACACGCATATAATAAAAATCAAAAGCCTGTTTGATACCGCACTGGGTTAATAAAGATTGCGGAACAAAATGATTTTTTAAACGTCTTTTCCCATAACTCACCGCACTAATCGTTTGTGCTTCAAGAATATCATCACTCATGCGTCCTTCATTAATCAATAATGCTACAGCAATAACATATTGTTTTTTATTCTCATGAGCTAATAAGCATACAAGTTGCATTTGTTCATTATCTAATAACATTCTTACATCACTTGGCTTAGTTTGATAGTGTGCAGTAACCAACACGGCAATCACTTGCTGCAATAATACTTCATCTTGAGCTAGTTCAGTGGCACTGAAATGTTTAAATGATAATATTGACGAGGGTTGTTGCTTCACATTATCAGGCAATGTTGGCAATTCAGCATTTAACAAACAAGATTCAAACACTAACGCTTCAAGTGGGTCATTAATACGCCAACGAATAGGCTCATTTAAATGCAAGTTTCGCCATTGAGGGTATTTCTGGGCTAAGGTTTTCTGAAATTTTAATGTAAAACCACGCCCTGCCCCTTCATATCCATGAATAGTACTGGAAAACACTAATCGAGAATAATTAACCAACAACGCTTCTAACAAATAAATAGGCATAGCGGCGGCTTCATCTACTAACACCAAGCTAGCCGCCAACTTTACTTTAAGCAATTGATCAATAGGAATAAATTCTACTACCCCGTAATCAACAGTGAACTTATTCCGTTGAAATTTGCCTGCTGGCAAACTAATCGCCAACTGACGAAAAAATACTGATAATGAACTTAGGTCAATCGCCGTAATGACTATTCTTAGCATATTATCTTTTGTAGCTGAATTTAACACATGCCCACACGCAATCGCCAATGCTGATGATTTTCCTCGCCCTCTATCAGCAGTCAAAATAAGTGGTCTATTTCTTTTTCCCTTAAAGACTTTAATTATCGCATCAACGGCTACAACTTGCTCCTGAGTTAAACAGTTATATGGTAACGTCACCTGAGATTTAGCGAGTAGCGAAGGAGTGCGAGTAGCCGTTAAGTTAGGTAGCGTAAACTTACTTTGGTTAATAACAACATGTTGTGAGAAAGCACTTAGTTGCTGAAAAAAACGTTGATAAAAAAGACTTTCTGTTAATTGAGATAAGTCATCAATTAACATAAAAAAAACACCACCAGCCACTAATGTTCCTGATAAGCCTGCAACAGCATCAATAGACAAGTTTTTATCTTGAAAAACAACAAAATGACTTTCACTACCTAATTTGTCTCGAAAACGTTGTTTTGAAATATTAGCTTTTAAATACTCACTTTCCCCATAAACCAACCAAGTTTTTCGATTTACGTTCTCAAGATGACTACCATCAGTATCAATCGATTTTAATAAAGTAGTGCTCCAAACATTTTCACCAACAAGCACAATTAAACGTCGCTCGTTTAATATTTGCGCTTGTTGCTGGTAACGAGTAAACCAAAAATAAAATTCTTCATTTTGCATATCAAAGTTGTTCTAAAAATTAATTCTTTATAGACAATAGTTTATCAAGCTATCAAGCCTACACCAATAAAATAAAATAAAAACAATGTTGAAAATTGTTTGAAAATGTATTATTTCTTCCTTATCTTGATATCGATTAGATAATTTTTTAAGAGTAAGACAATGGTAAATGATGATGACTTTTTAGATGACATTGATGAAGAAGATGAAACGGAAGATCAAGAGGACGATTTAGAGTCGCTAGAATTAACGGGAAAAAATAGTAAGGAGCAAGCACAAAAAAATATACTTGCTCGTAAACGAATAGATGAACTGATGGAGATGAAAAGACTAAAAGAGCTTTTTGACGATGAAAATGACTGGTAATACTCTCTGAGTTATCCCTATTTAGAACGCTCGGTTAACTGAGCGTTCATAAAAACTACATAAAGTGATAGCGAGTAACTTTTATATCATATATCTAATAACTATCACTTTTCTTTAATTAAGATACTGCTAAAATAACATACCTTTTTGTTCCAGCATTAATCTTATGACTTTATTTGAAAAACTGCGATGCCTACTAACTTTTGGTCAAGGTGTTGCATTACCCCTACCCAAAATCCCTAGTCACTCAAATCCATTCCCTTTATTTAAACAATGGTTTGAAGAGGCAAACAAGTCAGGTATATTACTACCAGAGGCTGTATCTGTAAGTAGTTGTAGCATTGACGGGCAACCAAGTTCTCGTATGGTGTTGCTAAAACATTTTGATGAACAAGGTTTTGTATTTTTCACTAACTATGGTAGTCGTAAAAGTCATGAATTATCAGAAAATAACAAGGTCGCTTTACTGTTTCATTGGAATGTACTGCAGAGACAAATACGTATAGAAGGTATTGTTGAAAAAGTAAGTCAGCAAGAGTCCGCTGATTACTTTCATAGTCGAGATCGAGGCAGCCAAATTGGTGCTTGGGCCTCAAAACAAAGCCAAAAGCTATTGCACGACAATGAATTAAAAGATCGTATGGCACAATTTAGTCAACAATACGCCCAAGGCGAAGTACCTCATCCAGATTTTTGGGGTGGGTGGCGAGTAAAACCAACCTATATCGAATTCTGGCAAGGTAGAGCAAACCGATTACACGATAGAGTATGTTTTGAAAAACAAGACAATCAATGGACAAACTTCAAATTACATCCATAACATAAAAACACGCGATGAATACGTGTTGTATATACCCAAACCACCTCAAGATGCTCGCTTCTAATTCCAGCTGAATTCTGCATATTGAGGTGGTTTGGGTATAGGGTAAAAAATATTACTTGCTAGTTTTTACTGGCGGTTTAGGAATCACTTTCGGCTTTACACACTGGGGGGGACTGCCTCTTTGTTTTGTAGTCAAATAATAGGGTTGAGATACAGTCAAGTGATTATTTAGCTGTTTAATACGTGTTTCATTTGAGGGATGTGTAGACATAAATTCAGGTGGCGAAGTTTCGCTCAACTTAGCCATGTTTTGCCATAGTTGAACACTGGCTTGTGGATCAAATCCAGAATGAGCCATTAAATCTTGACCAACAATATCTGCTTCGCTTTCATGAGAACGGCTATAAGGCATAATCAAACCATATTGAACGCCTATGCCTAAGCCCGCAACCCAAAGGCCTTTATTTTCTACTTCGCTAGCGCCTATTGCTAACGCTGCAACGGCCAACCCAACATTTGACAGCTTATCAGCCGATAATCGTTCATTAGAATGATGCTCAAGCACATGGCCTACTTCATGCCCCATAATGGCCGCTAGTTGGTCTTGGTTCTCGGTAACATTTAAAATGCCTGTATAAACCCCTATTTTACCACCTGGTAAAGCAAACGCATTAACTTGTTCAGAATCAAAAACAACCACTTCCCAATCACCTTGATGCGCAGATTCTGGCACATTGCTTGTAATAGCCTTCGCAACACAAAATACAAAATCATTCGTTGCTTTGTCTTTACTAATAGGAATTTCTTTTTTCATCTGTTCAAATGAAGTTATTCCCATATGATTTAGTTCATCATCAGAATAAAGTGACACTTGCTTGCGACCTGTAGAAGAAGTAGAACAAGCAGTTAAAAACAGTAGCACAATGCATATAATAGAAGTGTTTTTCATAATATAGTGAAGAAGCCAAAGGGATAATGAACTTTGTATTATACTTAAGCCATACCAAGACGCAAAAAATAATCAGTTCAACCTAAAAGAAACAAAATAAAAAACTAAGGGTAAACACGTAGAAAAAATACGTATATTTACCGATATTATCTAGACAAAAAATGTAATAGTGTAGAACTTTTAATAAGCTTATTAGTTTTATTTAAAACTTTATAGAATACAATGTGTTTACGAAGAGCTGATGTTCAACGTTTAAATAACCTGAACTCGGTCTAAGAGATAGTTAACAAATTGAAATACCAGTAAAAATTATTTTTGATATATCTCTAGCTTGATAGTTTTTCTTAATTCAAGGCAAATTTCGCGTCAATAGCTGGCCTATTGCAAGTAAATTTAACGCAGAAGTAAGGAAAAA